>CAZJNL010000044.1:0-12575 GCA_964546515.1 uncultured Oscillatoria sp. | reverse complement strand
TCCGCAGAACCCCGCCCCCACCCCCGTTGTAGGACAGGCGTCCCGCCTGTCCACCCCCCCCCGACGTAGGACAGGCGTCCCGCCTGTCCTCCACCCCCTAAACCCCTAACTCCGCGCACCAGAGAGACTATGCAGCCAACCAATCCCAACCAATTTACCGAAAAAGCCTGGGAAGCGATTGTCCGCACCCCAGACATCGCCAAACAAGCCCAGCAGCAACAGCTGGAAAGCGAGCACCTGATGAAATCCCTGCTGGAGCAAGACGGGCTCGCCACCAGCGTCTTCAACAAACTCGGCGCTGACATGCAGCGAATGCGCGATCGCACCGGCGACTACATCAACCGCCAGCCCAAAATTAGCGGTGCCGGCAGCTCCGTCTACCTCGGGCGCAGCCTCGACACCCTGCTCGACCGCGCTGAGCAGTACCGCAAAGACTACGGCGACGAATTCATCTCTATCGAGCACCTGCTGCTGGCGTATGCCAAAGATGAGCGCTTTGGCAGAGCTTTATTGCAAGAATTTAAAATAGATGAAAAGAAGCTCAGAACTACCATTGACGAAATCCGGGGGAGCCAAAAAGTGACCGACCAAAATCCAGAAGGCAAATATCAAGCCCTGGAAAAATATGGCCGCGACTTGACAGAAGCCGCCCGCCAGGGTAAACTAGACCCCGTAATCGGACGGGATGACGAAATTCGCCGCACGATTCAAATTCTCTCCCGCCGCACCAAGAACAATCCCGTACTGATTGGCGAACCTGGAGTTGGTAAAACTGCCATCGCCGAAGGGCTAGCCCAGCGGATTGTCAGCGGCGATGTGCCCCAATCCCTAAAAGATCGCAAGCTGATCGCTTTGGATATGGGCGCACTGATTGCCGGTGCCAAGTACCGGGGTGAATTTGAAGAGCGCCTGAAAGCGGTACTAAAGGAAGTTACCGACTCTCGCGGACAAATTATCTTGTTTATCGATGAAATCCACACCGTCGTCGGTGCCGGCGCGACTCAAGGCGCAATGGATGCCGGCAACCTGCTCAAACCCATGCTCGCCCGGGGCGAACTGCGCTGCATCGGCGCTACCACCCTCGATGAGTACCGCAAATATATCGAAAAAGATGCGGCACTGGAGCGCCGGTTCCAGCAAGTGTACGTCGATCAGCCCAGCGTGGAAGATACTATCTCCATTCTGCGGGGTCTGAAAGAGCGTTACGAAGTCCACCACGGGGTTAAGATTTCCGACAGCTCTCTCGTAGCAGCAGCCACCCTTTCCTCCCGCTACATTAGCGATCGCTTCCTCCCCGACAAAGCTATTGACCTCGTGGATGAAGCAGCCGCCAGGTTGAAAATGGAAATTACCTCCAAACCGGAAGAACTCGACGAACTCGACCGCAAGATTCTCCAGTTGGAAATGGAGAAGCTGTCGCTGCAAAAAGAAAGCGACCTAGCTTCCCAGGAGCGACTGGAACGCCTGGAAAAAGACCTCGCCAATCTCAAAGAGGAGCAGCACCGTGTGGGCGCTCAGTGGCAGTCTGAAAGGGACGTCATTAGCAAAATTCAGAACATTAAAGAAGAGATTGACCGGGTTAATGTCGAGATAAGCCAAGCGGAACGTGACTACGACCTCAACCGCGCTGCTGAGCTGAAATACGGAAAGATGACCGATTTGCACCGGCAGCTGGAAGCCGCTGAAACCCAGTTGGCGCTAACTCAAAAAACCGGCAAATCCCTCCTGCGCGAAGAGGTAACGGAAGGCGACATCGCCGAAATTATTTCCAAGTGGACGGGAATTCCGATCAGCAAGCTGGTAGAATCTGAGAAAGAAAAACTCCTGCATCTGGAAGACGAACTGCACCGGCGGGTGATTGGCCAAGAGGAAGCCGTCACAGCGGTTGCGGACGCGATTCAGCGCTCCCGTGCCGGTTTGGCTGACCCCAACCGGCCCATCGCCAGCTTCATCTTCCTCGGGCCCACCGGCGTGGGCAAAACAGAACTGGCAAAAGCTCTCGCCGCCTATCTGTTCGACACGGAAGAGGCGATGGTGCGGATTGACATGTCGGAGTACATGGAGAAACACGCGGTTTCCCGTTTGATTGGTGCGCCACCGGGATATGTGGGTTACGAAGAAGGCGGACAGCTGACGGAATCGATTCGCCGGCGTCCGTATGCGGTGGTGCTGTTCGACGAAATCGAAAAAGCTCACCCGGATGTGTTCAACGTGCTGCTGCAAATCCTCGATGACGGTCGGGTGACGGACTCCCAAGGGCATACGGTAGACTTCAAGAATACCATCATCATTATGACCAGCAACATCGGCTCGCAGTACATCTTGGACATTGCCGGTGATGAGTCTCGCTACGAAGAGATGCGCAAGCGCGTGATGGACGCCATGCGGGCGAATTTCCGTCCGGAGTTCCTCAACCGGATTGATGAGATAATTATCTTCCACAGCTTGAACCGGCAGCAGCTGCGGCAAATTGTTAAACTGCAGGTGGCTCGTCTCGACCGGCGGCTGGCTGACCGCAAGATTTCTTTGAAACTTTCCGACGCGGCACTTGACTTTTTGGCAGAAATAGGGTACGATCCGGTTTACGGTGCGCGTCCGCTGAAGCGAGCGATTCAGCGGGAGCTGGAAACCCAAATTGCCAAGGCTATCCTGCGCGGCGAGTTCAACGACGGCGACACTATCTATGTGGATGTGGAGAACGAGCGTCTCGCCTTCAAGCGCTTGCCGGCGGATTTGCTGACTGCGAAATAGTCAGCAGTTAGGGCAGTGGCAGGTTCGTAGTGAGGACTTTAGTCCTCACCTTTGCCAAGAAACCAGGTTTCTTAAAGAAACCTGGTTTCTTGACCTGCAGTAACTATAGTAATTAATACCGGCAGAGAACCAGGCGCATTTGCCGCATATTGGCCGGCAATTCCAGAAGCATCGCCTGTTCAATGAACATCGCCGGAACCGGGATCGAAGGAGTCGCCCGCACCGAGTAGGTGAGCACAGTGCCGGTGCGGCAATCTTGCAGCTTTAAGTCAGCCGCAAAATCCAGAAAGGTGCCTTTTTCCAGGCGGAACTGGATGTGCCGGTGGAAGGTTTCAACTACCTTTAGATATATTTCAACCTGAACGCTCAAAAATAGAAAAGCCTTGGTAGCAGCTTGGTAGAGACGTTTGGCCCCTTGACTTAAACCCAACACCTCACTGCGGGTGACATCTGGGAAATAGTGCACCCAGCGGGGGTAATCGGTGAGCTGCTGCCAAGCTCCCGCTCGCGCCAAAGGCAGGTACATCGAAGCGGTTACCGCACCCCCCCAAGCCGTGTGGGATTGAGTTTTCAGCAAAATCTCCCCTCGGAGGAGTGCGGCAATTTCAGTCTGATTCCAGTCTGAACCGACTTTTGAATCAACACAGTTTGATGAAGTTAATTCAGTCATGGTGGCTCCCAATGAACTCATTGAATCGAGTTTGGAATGGTCACATATTATATCAAGTTTGGTAGAATAACCATAACATTTCTCAGTTGGGGCAGTGGGCGATGGGGCAGTGGGCGATGGGGCATTGGGCGATGGGGCATTGGGCATTGTTAATCCCCTGCCCAGAGCCTAATTACAGTTAATCTACCGCACCTGATATGAGATCTAAAAGGGAATTGCGCTACTGGGCGAGCGCTCCGGGTGTCTCCGACCGCTCTTGCTACCCCATTTCTCGCGAGCGTCTTTCGGATAAAAGACGGGGGAGCTACCTCAATTGTGGCTCAAATGCCGGTGGAACAGCTTCATTTGGCAAAAAAAATCTTGTGACTGCCAGAAACCGGGTTTCTGAGCGAGCCAGAAAGCCGTCCAGGTTGCTTTGAAGGTTCAGACAAGTCAGGATTGGGTGGGAGTGAGAGCTGGCGAGCTGCTATCGTAGGTCTGGGTACTCGCGGCGATCTTACCAGGAGTTAAGTGCATGAGTCGATCCTCCAATTCCGTCACTGAGATGGTTCCATACATATTTGGCATTGTCCTGGGGACAACAGTCCTTGTGTGGGTGCTTAGGGGTTTCGGCATTCTGACGTTTATTCCCGGAGCGCTAATCTGGATATTAATCTTTCTTTCCATCGCCACCGGCATCGCCAGCCGCGTGTTTGGACAGAAAGGGCGCTACTGAAGTAGTGGGCGTGGGGGCAGCCGGCAATGGGGGCATGGGGCAGCGGGTGATCGGGGCAGCGGTGAATATCCCGATTATGTAGGGGCTCCGCATTCGGGCGAATAATCTCTCGGTCAAAACCAGCAATTGATAATCCGAATGCGAAAGCCCTCACCAGGGCAGTTTCAAAAACGGGATGCTCCCGGGCAGCGGCTTGTACGGGGGGGATTAGCCGGATTTTATATGAGTTCAATCTCCTTGGGACTCAGAGGGCTGAGAGTCTTGCAGGATTGCCGATTTTAACTTGGCCCGCTGCATGGCCTCCCCTACGGTGACGTTCAGCTGAGCGCCAATCAGCATCACCCACGAACTCAAGTACAGCCACAGCATTAAAACTATTACAGCGCCAACGGCTCCATAAGACCGGTTGTAATTGCCGAAGTTGCTGACGTAGAGCCGAAACAGACCTGAGATTACAGCCCACGAGACTGCTGCCAAAATCGCTCCGGGCATAATCGGCGTTCCTTTGGGCCAGGATCTGGGGCCATAGCGATAGATAAAGCCAAAGGCAGCGGAGACGATGCCCAAAGCAATTGGCCAGCTAAACAGCCGCCAAACCGACAGCAAGGTAGGCACCAGCTTGCAGCTCATATTTGGGTCGAACCGGCAGCTCTGCTCTGCCACCAAAAGCACGATCAGATCGCTGACAAACACCAGTGCGCTGGCGGCGATCAGCAGCAGGATGGTGCCGGCACTGATAGCCAGAGAAACGAGCTTGGCTTTCCAAAAAGGTCGCGCCCGCTCTAGGGGAATGCGGTAGATTTGATCCAGGGCAGCCATCGCGGCGCTGATGGCTCCGGAAAATGCCCAAATTGCCCCAAAAAAGCTGATCGAAAACAGGCTCTGGTTTTTCGAGACGGTGATTTCAGTGATAAACCCGCGAATCAGGGTCTGGACTTCCAGGGGGGCGAACTTGCCCAGCTGACGCGCCAGTTGGTTGAGGGTGGACTGCAAGGATTCAAATAGCCCAATAGCCGTCAGAAGTGCCAAAATTGCTGGAAACAGGGCTAACATGGCGTTATAGGCCATCTCAGCTGACAGACCGGCCAGCCGCTGCTCACCGGCACGCTGAAAAACTTGCCGCAGGGTTGCCAAATTGAGGTGGCCAAAAAAACGGAGAAAGCGGAAAGATGGCATTGGATTTGGGATGGCAGGATTTTCGATTCATCCCCAATTTAGAATCTAAAAACTAAAACCTAAAATTCTAATATCTCCCACTTAGTTTCTCGAACCCCTCTCCCCCTCCCCGTCCCGTTTTTGGCGTAGCGCAGGCGTCTCGCCTGCGGGCACGGGGTAGGGGGGTGGGGTTCCCGGCAATGTCCAACAGCTCAGTAAAATCGAAAATTCCTATGAGTCAGAACTTCACGCAGTGGTTGGAGGAAATCAAGACTCTGCAACAGCAATTGGCAGAGCGAGAGCAAGAGCGCGATGCGGCTAATGCCAGCGCCGATCGCTGGCGGGAACTCTACAATAAAGAAGCGCAGCAGCGCCGCACTGAGGCGAGCTTAGCTCAGCAAACTATCGAATCGCTGAAGGCAGAAATCCAGCGCCTTGAGTCGGAATTAGCCAGAGCCAAAGAGGATGATGCCGGCAGTTTGTCTGTGATTTCGCAAGAGGTGGACAGGCTGGGAGCCGGTGAATTGAAAGCCAAACTGGCAAAATTGCTCAGCTCGCGCTTGGAGGCGCTGCAAGAAGTGGAGCGTCTGGCAGAGGCTCTGAAAGCCGAGCAAGCAGCTCACGCCAAAACCCGTCACAGTTTGACGACGGCTTTGGGGGATACGATGGACCGGCTGAAAGCCGCCCGCGCCGGCCTCACCGGTGGTGAGGGGGCGGCGGACTTTGCGGCTGGGAGTGGAGAACAAATGCCGGGGGCGTCTAAAATCCCATCACTGAAGCTACCTCGGATAAAACCGGCTCAACCCCCTGCTTGAGCGGGTTGTTGCTGTGATTGATCGCCGTATCTGGGTCTTTGAGACCGTTGCCGGTGAGGACGCAAACTACGGTTGCGCCGGCGGGCACTTGGTCTTTGACTTTCAGCAAGCCGGCGACGGAGGCGGCGGAAGCGGGCTCGCAGAAAATGCCCTCAGAGCTGGCCAAGAGGCGGTAAGCTTCCAGGATTTCGGCGTCGGTAACGGCGTGGAACTGCCCCTGACTGGCGGCGGCGGCGGCGACGGCTTTTTGCCAGGAAGCGGGGTTGCCAATGCGAATAGCGGTGGCCAGGGTTTCGGGATGGGCCACCGGCTTGCCGCTGACCAGCGGTGCGGCACCGGCGGCTTGGAATCCCATCATCCGGGGCAATTGCTGGCAAATTCCCGCTTGGTGGTATTGACAAAATCCCATCCAGTATGCTGTGATGTTGCCGGCATTTCCTACGGGCAGGCACAACCAGTCGGGGGCGTCGCCGAGGGCGTCTGCGATTTCAAAGGCAGCGGTTTTCTGACCTTCCAGGCGGTAGGGATTGAGGGAGTTGACCAAGGTCACCGGGTAGTGGGCGGACATTTCTTGGACAATTTCCAGGGCGCGGTCAAAGTTGCCTTTGATGGAGAGGACTTCGGCTCCGTAGACTAAAGCTTGGGCCAACTTGCCCAGGGCGACATAGCCGTCGGGAATCAGGACAAAGGCTCGCATGCCGCCGCGTCTGGCGTAGGCGGCGGCGGCGGCGGAGGTGTTGCCGGTGCTGGCGCAGATCACGGCTTGCGCCCCTGACTCTTTGGCTTTGGAAATGGCCATTGTCATCCCCCGGTCTTTGAAGCTGCCGGTGGGGTTGAGTCCGTCATATTTGACAAATACTCGCACCTGTCTGCCCACGAGCTGGGCAATCGAGGGAACGGGGATGAGAGGGGTGTTGCCCTCTTGCAATGTTACCACCGGCGTGGTATCACTCACTGGCAAGTAGGGCCGGTAGGTTTCGATCAGACCGGGCCAGCCCTTGGGGGCGGCGAGCCGGTCGCCCGCACTCGGTATTGCGCCGGTGGCATGGGATTCAGCAGCGGACAGACTGAGAGTCACAGTAATTAGTCTTTCAGATGCAAACAGAATGGGTGTTAACCTTTAGTTTACCTTGAGAATCGGAAAGTCCGCGCCGGTGCCTGGAGGGTTGAAAAAATTGCAGTCACTTGGAAAACTGACACATTCGCAGAAAACTGCAGCATTGTATGCGATTTTATTTATAGTTCTGGTTAAAATAATGTGAAGGTGGTGCGATTCGTTTGAGCCTAAATGGCCAGTAATGGTCAGGGACGGCCTGCTTGGTGCAGGAAACTGAACCATGACAACTGGGCAGTTATGGTGGTGAGGCCACAAGCCAAGTCCACCCGGTCAAGTGCCGACCCTACAGCGACCCCACTGTAGCGATTGGTCATCAATCGGTGAAGCGGGACAGAAAGGCGCAAAGTGCTCCCAGCCTGACGGTGGCAATCGTCGTAGGCGCAACGCTAGAGCGCTCTTAGCGCAGCAAGGGGCCACGGGTACGAAATGTTGGTACGTCTGAACCATCGTTACATTAAACCAGCTAAATAAGGCTGATAAGCGGTCGCAAAAGTCAGAGGAAATGGGAGGCAGCCAGTCACCTTTGGACTGTCAGGCACACGCCCAAAAACCGGTGGAAAGTACCGCTCTAAAACCTCAAACAAATAACTGTCTGGAACGAAGTAACCCATTGGATATCTCCCTGTCAGGTCGAGTCTAGGGCAATCAACCAAGATGCAAACTCTGGGTTCCCAGGATGCCAATGGTCAGGATGGTGTCAGAAGCGTAGGCGAACGCTATAGCGCTCTTAGCGCTATGCCCTGAGGAAAGCTCAGGGATATGCAGACGGACACCCGGTTGTAAGGAATGATATTGCTGTGAAAAAGCAATGGATAAGCTATCTAGCCGAATTAACAACTCAGGAAGGGATAACCGAGACGCAAGAGTGGAACCAGGTTAACTGGAAGGAAACGGTCGCAACCCGTGTACAAGTTGCAAAAACGGATTTATTAAGCCAGCCCCGCGAGGAGATTACAAATCTGTTCGCAGACTCCAGAAAATCTTGCTTCACTCGGGGAGCGCAAAAATGATTGCGGTACGATTGGTCACACAAGACAACCCTTGCAAGAAGACTGCACGGTGTGGATGGCGTAAAATCGTTGACCCCAAAACAGCGTCTCGCCCTGGTAGGCCAATTGAAGCTGACCGGAAAGGCCAAACCCACCCGAAGGGTGTGGATACCCAAACCAGGAAAAGACGAAAAGAGGCCATTAGGAATACCCACAATGTACGACCGCGCACTACAGGCCCAAGTGTTGCAGGCTCTAGAACACGAATGTGTTGCCATCTTTTACCCCGCGAGCTACGGTTTCAGACCGGGACGCTCCTGCCACGATGCAATCGAGGCAATATTCCTGACGATTAAGCATAAAGCCAAATATGTGCTAGATGCCGACATCGCGAAATGCTTCGACAGGATAGACCACAAGGCCCTCCGGGCAAAAGTTGCTACATTCCCATCAGTACGCCGCCAGATTAAGGCATGGCTGAAAGCTGGGGTAATGGACAAGGGAGTGTTTGAGGAAACAGACCTAGGCACACCACCGGGGGGAGTAATCTCCCCCCTACTGGCCAACATGGCACTACATGGATTAGAAGAAAGGGTAAAACAATACGCAGAAACGCTTAAAGGAGGAAGCAAGAAAGACAAACGAAACGCCCTCAGTCTAATCCGATACGCCGATGATTTTGTGGGATTCCATGAAGACCGATCGCGGGGTGCAAAGATGCTATGAAATAATCAGCGATTTGTTAAAAATCGTCGGGTTGAAACTAAGTCAAGCCTAAACCAGAATCGCCCACACACTGCACGAGATGCAAGGGAGGCATAAAACCAGGATTCGACTTCCTGGGATTCACCGTAAGGCAGTTCCCTGTGGGCAAGCACCAGTCGGGTGAAAACTCAAATGGCCAGAAATTTGGATTCAAAACAATCATCACCCCGGCGGACAAAAAGGTCAAATTGCATCACAAGAAGATAGTAGAGGCCATCGACGCACATAAAGCAGCCCTTCAGGGTGCACTAATCAAGCGTTTAAACCCCATAATCCGGGGATGGGCCAATTACTATTCAACGGTATGCAGCAAAGAAACCTACTCGGATCTGGACAATATGGTCTACTCCAAACTCCGCCGTTGGGCACATCGCCGCCACCCCAACAAATCGGGTGCGTGGTGCACAAAGAAATACTGGCATACCATCGGAAACGACCACTGGACATTCGCAAGCATTGCGGGAGACAACTACTTCCCCTTGTGCAAACACACGGACACTCCGGTAGTGAGGCTCGTTTTGGTGAAGGGAGAGGCCAGCCCCTATGATGGCGACCTCGTGTACGGTCGTAAGAGGATGGGACAGCACCCAGAAGTCAAAACAGCGGTTGCGAAATTGCTGAAGCGACAGAAGGGGAAATGCGCCCACTGCGGACTGACATTCAAACCAGGAGACTTGTGGGAAATAGACCATATCCAGCCCAAGGCCAAAGGCGGCGGGAACGGGTATGATAACCTGCAATTGCTCCATAAACACTGCCACGACTGGAAAACCCGGTATGATGGGTGTGGTACTCTTCTCATTTGTCCAGCAACTGAGTCGCTGGATGAAGCACAGTGTACGGTCCGGTTCCTACGACGTACAGGCGGGGTAACTCGCGAGGCTTAGTTTAACTGAGTAAGTAGAAATGACCAGCCAGTTACTAGAGATGTCAAATCCCGCATCCACTCTGTCCAGTGCCCCTAGAACTGTTGCTAAGCCCGCTAGGGTGAGCGATGCAACGGTTGCGTCGCCCAGTAGAGCCGTGCCGGTCGAGCTGGTGTTGTCCCCGTATCAAGCCGACCTGCAAGTGAAGTTCCTGCACTTGCAGGCAGAAGTAGAATCCCTATTGCTGCAGTTGCTTTCGCTCAAGCAGCAGCGGCAAGACCTACTAGCGCCATAAGCAGCCGCGTTTAGCGCCTGCGGGCGCTTTCAGCCGTCCCGTGGCCATCCGCTGCCGGTTTGGGGCCGGTTGGGCTAAGTTCTCAACCGGCATCTTTGTGAGAAGACAGGGGCTTGACGCGCAAGCCTTCCCACCGGCACTGGCGGTTGGCGCACTTGTAGCGAAACACCGGCACGAAGCTATTAATCAAGTGGTCGAAAGGGTGGCGGTGGCTGCGGTGCAGCTTGCTGCCGCAGGCGGGACATTTCAAGCTCACCAACTGCTGTGAGGTTTGCAGGCGGTAGCGGATGCGATCAACCAATAAGACGGCACTAACAGCTAGCAATAGAACAGCGATAGCGTCAGAGACAGTGATGTGGCGGAGGTTTTTGAGACTCTCCAGTGCCACCCGAGCCGCCTGTGCTCCCAGACGCCCCAGGGTGGCGCGAATCTCAAAAGGCTCCCCGAGCAAGAAGATTCCCAAACCAGCAAAAAAAAGCGCAACAGATTCAATTTTATGGCGGATAGGCTTTAACATAGGTTAATCCCAGGGGGGTGCTGATTAAAACTCTCATTCTCCCCTCTCACTCCTCGCTGATAATGACGGCACCCACCCCTAAAAGTTATGGCAAAAATCCTTGCCGTCTCAGAGGGGGTTAGCCTAAGAAAACAATCACAATGATTCCCCTTACAAACTGGACAAAAATTCTGAGTATTTTCCTGAAATAAATCTGTTGCGGGGGCGCAATTTTTATGCTTTAATGGGGCTGTACTGCCACCAGATTGTCCCAGTTATACCAAGTTGAGATATGCAGTCTCTTTTCAAAATCGGTATGACCGGCGGCCTGGGACAGGCCCGCCTGCTCCGGGCGAGATGGGGATGTCGGGGGCGCTACCCCGGCAAATTTCATAATATCCGGTAGAAAGCATATATACAAAATCGGTCTCAAGGCTATTTTTATAATAACCATTTAATCGTATAATAGCGAAACTGCCCCTGTGGCCGGAAAAACGTCGGGGGTAGGGGGGGGAGAGATTTTCATCGGCTCGACTCGTAAAGGGTTCTAAGAAGACTAGCAAGGCCAAGTTGGCATGAGACGCCTTGGGGGCGCAACCGGGAGTGGGGCGGTGGGTGGAGCAACCGGGCTGTGCGCCCGAAGTGGGGGGCGCTGTGGCAGCCTGGGGAGAAATTCACCGCACAGTAGCAATATTGTGGTATAAAAGTTAAGGTTTTGTAACCAACAGTGCTGTTCTACATCCTACTGCTAGCAGGCAGTTTGCGTGAATTCACTGATTGACTTGTCCGAATAGCACCTGGAGAATCCTAATCTATTCATGACTGCATCGACCGTAACGCCCCAGAAGTTGGCATCTGCGCCCACCGGCTCAGACTTGCGGCTCAGAGACATTTTGAAGACTCTGCCGCGCGAATGCTTTCAGAAAGACCGGCGCAAAGCTTGGCTCTCAGTGGCAATCAATGTCTTATTGGTTGGCGCGGGCTACTGGGGGCTGGCCATTGCGCCCTGGTTCCTGCTGCCGCTCCTGTGGATTTTTACCGGCACAGCGCTGACCGGCTTTTTTGTGATTGGCCACGATTGCGGGCACCGGTCATTTGCCAACCGCAAGTGGGTGAACGATTTAGTTGGCCATATAATGATGCTGCCGCTGATTTATCCCTTCCACAGCTGGCGCATCCTGCACAATTACCACCACAAGCACACCAACAAGCAGGCGGTGGATAATGCTTGGCAACCCTGGAAGCAAGAGGTGTATGCCGTTTCGGGAAGCGGGTTGCAGTGGATCTACCGGCGACTGCGGGGGCGGTTTTGGTGGCTAGCCTCGATTGCCCACTGGGCGAATTTGCACTTTGACTGGACGAAATTTGAGGGCAAACAGCGATCGCAGGTGAGGTTTTCTGCGCTGTTTGTGCTGGCGGGTGCTGCGATCGGCTTCCCGTTGCTGATCGCTACGACCGGCATCTGGGGATTCGTCAAATTTTGGCTGCTGCCCTGGCTAGTTTACCACTTCTGGATGAGCACCTTTACCCTGGTGCACCACACTGCGCCCGAGATTCCCTTTACCCCAGCCGAGGAGTGGAATGAGGCGCAAGCGCAGCTGTTTGGCACTGTCCACTGCGATTACCCCCGGTGGGTGGAATTCTTCTGCCACGATATCAACGTGCACATCCCGCATCACGTTTCGACAGCGATTCCTTCTTACAATTTGCGGATGGCTCATCGCACTCTCAAGGAAAATTGGGGGGATTCTCTGATTGAGTGCCGGTTCTCTTGGTCTTTGATGAAGAAGATTACTGACCGGTGCCACTTATACGATCCGGATGAATGCTACCGCAGCTTTAAGGATTTCCACGCCGGCAATTGACCGGATGACGGCGGTTTCCCCCTCATCCCCCTTCTCCCCCTGGGGGAGAAGGGGAGAAAGTCATTGTAGAGACGCG
>CAZJNL010000043.1:0-12704 GCA_964546515.1 uncultured Oscillatoria sp. | reverse complement strand
GAAGGTGCCGGCGGCTGCGATCGCTTCTGGGGTGCGGAATTGCAGCCCGTTGTCGCAGACTTGGCGCACAATAGCTTCCGTCATCCGAAAGGGCACAATTGGCCCTCCCTACCCCGAAATCTAAAATCTGGCCAGCACCCAAGTCGTGGGGTGCCGCACCGGCAATTTTGCAAAGCCTGAAAAACCAAGGGGAAGCATCGCAGCATTAACAAGCGTGAGAAAAGCGCAACACTCTTTTCTGCTTGCTGTATAATGGTTGCATGAGGCCGCGCAACTGCGCCCTTCTCCGCGACCGTCTTTTACTTATCATAACTCAATGCTTGCTGCGTTTCCATGAAAAGACTTAAAAACTTTTTTATTCTTACTGATGTAGGATTCATCCTTTATTGGTTAATCACCTTACTTCATTTGCTCCCAGATAGCTATCTATTTAAAGACTATAACAATCCCATCTTAGTCGCATGGAATTGGTCGTTCCTGCCTCTCGATTTGTTGATATCGGCCACGGGCTTTTTTAGCTTGTTCCTCTACACAAAAGGTAGGAAAAATTGGGACAGAGTGGCGCTCGTATCGTTAATCCTGACATTTTGCTCTGGCCTGCAAGCAATTTCATTTTGGACTCTTAGATTGGATTTTGACCTGAACTGGTGGCTGCCAAATTTATTTTTACTGCTCTATCCGATGTTCTTTATCCCTCGCTTCATATCAAATAAAATAGGGGAATGAGACATGCCGGTCCCAAGCCCCTTCAGCTAAGCAAACCGAGCGTGACACGGGGGGTCACGCTTTCGCAGACGCGCCCCAGTTAGTTTCAATGGGTTCCGCCACTCAGGTTCAAACCAACCACTCCTATTATAATCAGTCCGATTGACATTATTTTCAAGGTATTTGCAGGCTCCTTAAACCACAAAATGCCCAGAATTGCTATCAGAGCTGTTCCCAGACCTGACCAGACTGCATAAGCGACACTTATATCAATCCTTTTAAGGGCAATCGTCAGTGAACTGAGACTGAGGACATAGAAGATGGCCATTAAGATTGAAGGAAATATTTCAGTGAAGCCTTTTGAAAATTTCATGCAAGTGGTGCCGGCCACTTCTAGGAGGATTGCCAAGATTAGGGGAATCCAGCGCATTGAATGTAACTCCTGTTCAGATAAATGTGTTTGTCAACATGGATTTGGCGAGCGCCAAGAGCGAGAATTCGGCGGTCCTGTACTATCCTGTACTGTAATAGCGGTTAATTTTTAGGGGGTAAGGGCTGCCAGGAAGCGTCCTAGCGGTTGCAGCTCTCGGGCAAGAGCGGCTGACCTGCGAAACCCTGATTTCGGTTGAAACCGCTTGGGGCGCTTCTACACTGGGCAGCGCCTAAACTGGTCAGGATATATTATAGCCTAAATTTCGCCGCTTCAACTGGCACACCGGCTAAATTGTGAGCAGCAGTTAACCGGCAAGTCTTCCCGGAGTTGCATTGAGTCACAATTAGAAAAGATCGGCTGGGTCTACAGAACGCAGTTTAAACACTGCAAGCGCCCCGGAGAAAAAGCACATCAAAATGGTCAGTACGAGTACCCCAGAAGCACGTCCAACATTCATTGCGATTGGTAATAACGTTGCAGTTTCAGCCAAACTATACAAGCCAAAAGATAAAGCCAATCCGGGAAGATAACCTAAAACTGCCAAAATAAAGGCTTCTTGTAAAACCACGCCCATAAAGTAGATATCTGCATACCCCATTGCCTTAAGGGTTGCATACTCAGCTAGGTGATGGGAGACATCAGTATAAAGGATTTGATATACAATAACAGAGCCAACAATAAATCCCATGATTACGCCCAAGCCAAAGATAAAGCCAATCGGCGTGCTGCTGGCCCAGTGTTCTCGCTCAAAGTCTACAAATTCCGGCTTGGTAAGCACTCTAACGTCCCCTGGTAAGTTAGCCACTAAATTCTCCCGAATTTTTTTAGCATCAGCCCCAGGTTTAAGGCTAATTAAGCCCACCTCTATTTGTTCTGGATTGCGGCCTTTAAATCGGAATATTTGCCAGAAGGTCAGGTCACTTGTAATTAAATTTCCGTCAGCCGCAAAAGAACTTCCTAAATTGAATAAACCGCCCACTTTAATTCTGTGGCCGCTCACTTCAGTATAAACAGCCTGTCCTTTTTCAATTTTCTCCCCGACATCAGCCGTGCCAAACTCAGGGCGAGAGGCCCGGTCTAGCAAAACCACATCGGGGATTTTTGTTTGGCCTATATTTTCCGCAATACCGGGCAAGTTAAAAACTCTAATATCGGGATTAATTCCTAGAACTAATAGAGTTCTATTGCGGCGAGTTTCTGGGTTCCTCCACCGAAGAAAATCGACGTACAGGGAGCTGACAGACTCGACCCCATCAAACCCTTTCGCCTGGTACAGGCGACGCCGGTCGAAGCTTTCCATATAGGCAATGGTTTGAGATTGGGGGCTGATTAAAAACAAGTCGGCCTGCAAACTCTTGTGGAGCTTGGTATTGCTTTCATAAAGAGCCGCTTGAAAACCCAATTGCATAAACATGAGAATGTCGGCAAATGCAATGCCGGCCATCGCCATCAGGAGGCGCGTTTTTGCGCTGCTTAGTTGCAGCCAAGCTAGGGGTATTCTGACAGTCATAAGCCAAGCATATTGAAATATATTATCCCGAATAATGTCGGCAATTGATGAGAGATATCAAAGATCAATTACCACATCAACTTGTAAGTTCGTCAGTCCTGCGACTTGTTTGCTATCTGCTAATTCGAGGCGGATTTTAACTTCCACCACTCTGACATCCAAGTCGGCGGTAGGGTTGGGATTGAAGATATTTTTTTTGCCAATTTGGGAGCCAATCTGGGCTACCGCTCCCCGCAATTTACTTGCAAACGCCAGACTTGTAACAGTGGCCCGCTGCCCGACACGCACTTTAGTAATATCCGTTTCATAAACCTCAGCCACCACATACATCTGGTTCGTTTGACCCAGCTCGGCAATTCCTCGCTCGCCGACAATTTCTCCAGGTCTAGCGTGAATTTTCAAAATCTGGCCCGCTACAGGCGAGCGCACATAGGCTAGCTCCAGGTCTGACTGAGCCTGTTTTACTGTAGCGAGGGCACTATCAATTTCCGCTTTCGCCGCTGTCACATCCACAGAACGCACTTCAGAAATCTGCTCCAGAGTCGCCTTAGCTTCCTCGATCTGCTGTTGCAGTGTTTCTTCCGTCTCAATCCTAGTAGCTGTCGCCTCCTCGATTTGCTTTCCACCGGCGGAGGAAATCTTGTTGAGGGTGGCTTGCTGTTCGATAAGCTGCTGCTGGCTGGTAGCCACAATCTTGTTGAGGTTGGCTTGCGCCTCTTTGAGCTGCTCGCTAGCGGTGTCTAATGTCAGGCGCTTACTGTCAAGCAAAGAAACGGAAATCGCACCCTCTTGGTAGAGCAGCTGGTAGCGCTCGCACTCCTTTCGGGCATTGCTGGCATCTGCCTTAATTCGGGCAATAGTTGCCTGTTGAGCGGCAATTTCCCCTTGCAGCTGAGCCTTAAGTCGGGCAATAGTTGCCTGTTGAGCAACAATTTCCCCTTGCAGCTGGGCTTGAATTCGGGCAATAGTGGCTCCTTGAGTTTCTTTTTGTCCTTGCCGCTGAGCGTTAAGTCTGGCAATAGTTGCCTTTTGAGCGTCAATTTCTCCTGCTTTCGCACCGGCTTCGACTTGTGCCAGACGCGCTCGGGCAACCTTGACTTGTTCTTGCGCTTTTTCTAAAGCAGCTTGCAGCCGGTTTCGGCTGTCCAGAATGGCAATCACCTGTCCGGACTTAACCCAGTCATTCTCTTTGACAAGCAGCTCAGCCACTCGGGCACCTTCAGGGGTTGGAGTTGCGGACAGGTGAATAACTTCCCCTTCCGGTTCCAAACGCCCCAAAGCAGTAATCCCAGTCACAGCCGGCGTACTGGGAGTTGGTGAGTGACTTTGACTCTGTTCCCCGGGTTGGATATTTGCCAGACTGTAGAAAGCGATGCCGCTGGGGACTAACGCAGCAGCAATTGATAAAAGAATCACCCAATGACCTCCAGCTTTTAGGCACAACACATCTTTCATCTTTAACTCCGGCGCGGCTAGCCAAGCTTGACCTTTTGAGCCCCTGTCAATTATTTTATCTGTCTCAGCTTTGTCAAGGCTGCTGGGGAGGGGCTTGAATTTATTTTAACTTTTTTTGACTCGGGCTTGTTCCTTTTGACACTGGGACTCCGGGCCGGTTCAAGAACGGACGCTCGCCAAATAAGAAGAAGATATAGGCTGCCCCCAGAATCAGTGGGTTGCCGGCAAGAAGAAGCAAGACAAACTCGCAGGTGTCTCCTAGATGCAATGGATGCAGCGCGTACTGCCAGATAAATTGTAGCAGAGGTGCGTGAATTAGGTAGAGGCTGTACGAGAAAGTGCCAGTGAATACAAGGGGTTTCAAACTCAGAAAATCGCGAAGCCTATTTTCGCCCCGACGACCGGCAGCAACCAGCAAAGACAGCGTGGCAAACGCACAAAGCGTATCTAAGAAAGCAAACCGCGCCTCTGCTGTGTCGAATCCCCACACATAGCAGAAGAAGACTATCAGCAAAGTTAAACCGGCAGCAGCGAAGTGCCAGGGAAAACGCCGGCGCAGCACTGGCCACAAGCCCTGTTGGGAAAACACGATGGTTGCCGCAAGCATTCCCAGCACGAAATCAAAGCACAGACCTATAAATTGTGGGGGAATGTCTCTCACCTGCGCCCGTTCGAGGGAGAGAATAGTAGCGTAGGTAAAAAAGCCTGCTGCAATTGTTGTGCCGGTGCTGCCAAAGCGCCGCCAGCTCAGTACGAGAGGGGGAAAGCAAAGGTATAGCTGCGATTCTAAGGCAATCGACCAGAAGACATAGTTGATTTCGGTCGCAGCAATCAGGTCCTGCAACATAGAAAAGTGAGCGAGCAAGCCAACTTGCGTGACTGGCAAGCTGATATCCCACTGCGAGCCCGTCTTTGAATCAATACAAAGCCAGATGAGAAATAGCGAAAGCAACAGAGCGAAGTAGTAGGGAGGCAGGATGCGCCTCGCACGCCTTTTGAAAAATTCTAGTGTGCCGCCGCGCAAAGTGCCATCGCCTCGAACAACCGGCAGCATCAGGCAAAAGCCTGACAGCACGATGAACACAACTACGGCAAAATGCCCGTAATAAAGCCAGCTGGTTAAGATAAGCGTCACTCCGGTCGGTCGGTCACTGTACCCAAAGGGCGGGACAACAGCCGGCCATATTTGATACCAGGTATGGCTGACTAGCACAAACAGAGCAGCGAGAGCCCGCAAGCCGTCCAGAAAGTCAATATGTTTCCTAATAGATGGTTCTGCAGACGCCACTGCTCGTCCTCCTGCTTTCTCTACCTTTGATAATCTTTTGTAGTAGAAACGAGCGTGAGGGCTAAAGCCCTCACTGCAAGCTGCTTTTACAGACACCTTCTGAACAGATGCCGGTCAGAGATATCTTTTTAAACTTTGATTCCGACAAGAGCGCAGAATTCATGCCGGACAGGCACCGGCTTACCCATAGCCAAACGCCGGTCTGCATAATTGACAAACGTTTGCATAACTTCAGGAAAAAGTTTTTTGTCCAAGGCGTCTAAAAAGCCAGCAGCTGCCACTGATTTAATTATGTATTCAGCCACTTCATCCCCGTTCTGACAGGGAACCAAAACTTGGCCTTCCCACGCCTCTTGGATGTGGAATTTCCCTTGCCCAAACTTCTTGACAAGATAATTCTTATCTTTGGGGAGGTTCAGGTTTACATTCTTAATCATGGCCTCCGGGTAATCGAGCAGGACTTGACTGAACAGGTCAGAAATATCCTTCAAGGAGGATTCCTTATTGTCAATGATTCCCAGAAATCCACCCGGTTTAACCACTCTTTCGACTTCCCGGATAAACTTGCCATGCTCCATATAGCAAATTCCCCAGGCACAAACCACTCCGTCAACTGAACTATCTGCGATACCCGACAAAAACGAGAGAGCGTCAGAGCGCACGAAGGTAATATTCGAGAACCCCTGTTCAGCGGCATTTTCTTGATTGCGCTGCAGCATGCCGGCAGAAAGGTCTACTGCCACCACTCTCCCACGCTCTCCAACTTTCTCAGCTAACCGGTGAGTGAAAAAGCCGGTGCCGCAGGCCAAATCTAAAATATATTGGCCCTCTCCCACGGGAAGTTTTTGCAACATTCCTAACGCACTTTTGCCCAAGTTTTGGGAATAATAGGCATCGTAAGACGCCGCCGCTGTATCGTAGTCTGCCGTTTGGTCTGAGTCAGCGTGACTCAGCTTGAGCATGGCTGTTCTGTAAATCAGCTTTGGCAATTTCCAAGTAGACTTCATTGATTCTCCTTTGTTTGGCCAAACAATTGGTACAGGGCTCACCAGCGCTGTCCTCGCCCGGAAAGGCCGACATTCTTTTAGTCAGTAACTTAACTGACTTTCGCTAAAGGATAGCGCTGGAGCTTGGCTAACTGGTCAGCAACAGCACTGACAGTGAAGCGGATTTGCTCCTCGGTATGGGTGCAGGCTATGAAAAAGCGCAGACGCGCGGCGTTATCTTTAACAGCAGGATAAATTATGGGCCGGACATTAATGCCACGCTGGAATAGCATTTGGGAAAGTTGCACGCACTGCAAAGAGTTGCCGACAATAACTGGAACCACAGGAGAGTTTTGGCTAAAACCGGTATCCAGTCCTCGCTCTCGACACAGTTGTAGAAACAGCTTTGACCGCTCTTGCAGACGTGCGACTCGCTCTGGTTCTGCCTTGATCACCTCGATAGCTGCCAGCGCCGCCGCTGCATTGGGTGGCGACATGCCGACGCTGTAAACAAAACCAGGGGCAGTGTATTTCAGGTATTCGACCAAAGCTTTGCAACCGGCAATATAGCCGCCGCAACTTGCGAATGACTTGCTGAGCGTGCCCATCCACAGGTCAACATCAGCGGCAGCGATTCCGAAGTGCTCTCCTATCCCTCGACCGCGCTTTCCCAGCACCCCTGCGGAGTGAGCTTCGTCCACCATTAAAAACACCTTATGGCGCTTTTTGACCTCGATGAACTTCGGCAGGTCGGGAATGTCGCCGTCCATGCTGTAAACGCCTTCGATGACAGCAAGCACCCGTTTGTAGCGGCGGCGCTGGTTGCGGAGTATCTCATCGAGCGCTTGCCAGTCGTTGTGCGGGAATGAAAGTCGCTTTGCTCCAGACAGTTTACAGCCTTCCAGGGCGCTGTTATGAATCAATTCGTCATGCAATATCAGGTCGTCTTCACCAAATAAATGACCAATTGTAGTTACGTTCGTTGCGTGCCCCCCTACATAAACAATGCAGTCCTCAGTGCCAATAAAGTCAGAAAGCTCTTTTTCTAACTGCCGGTGCAGCGGTCTTTCCCCCGACGCAACGCGGCTTGCCGATACAGATGTGCCATAGCGGTCAATAGCTTCTTTAGCAGCTTGAGACACTGCGGCGTAGCCGGACATGCCTAAATAGTTGTAGCTGGCATAATTGATGATTTTTTGACCGGCAATCACGGTCGTGTCGCTGTTCAGCCCTTCATGAACTGTGAAATATGGGTTTAAGACCCCACTCTTTTCCATGTCCTGAATTTGCTGTCGCAGATTCAGGTATTTCGGGTATAGATCAAAGCGGTAGTGTTCTGGAAGAATATCGCCAGCGTCTGTTGGCGATTCGCTCGGTTCCTGCGCCAACACCGGCAGGCTTAAGCTGTGAGAATTCTTCGCTTTTTCTCTTAGCACCTGCTTCAGGAGGGCGCGTTTTTCTTCCAGGGATAGGGCGGATATATTGGCAGCATTAGTGCTCACTGACAGACCTCCTAATTCAATAACTTGTCAAGTAACGAATCTACTTCCTCTTCAGAAAGATTATCGACCTGGGCCAGCAGCTCTGATCCCGGCGCAGAACTTAAATGTTGGGCGATAGATTCAATTGTGGGGTGCTCGTACAGCAGGGTGGGAGAAAGCCGGCACCCGAGCCAGTCTTCCATCTGGCCAGAAAGGTTTATCGCCCCTACCGAATCCAGACCGTAACTGGTGAGGGGCTGCCGCACATCTATCTCCTGAGAGCGAACTTTCAGCAGCTCGGTAATCTTAGAAACTAACCAATCTCGAATAGCTTCCGCTTGCTCACACACTTTTTCGCAACTCGCTGGCTCGGCAGCATTATTCTTCCCCCCACTGGCACTGTTCAGCTGGCGATTTTGCAGTTGCCGCTCCAGAAATTCTACTTCCTCAAGCAGGTGCCGGTACTCGGCTTTCATGCGAGGATTATTAGTCCAGTCCGACACCACCTCCAAGCTGTTATTCAGAAAACCTGTCCGGCAAGCGTAGCGCTGAATCTTGCCACTAGATGTTTTCGGGATGCTGTTAGTTTTGATCAGCAAAATGGCATAAACTTCTAGCTCGTGCTGCTCTGCCACTGCCTGACGGATATTCTTCACCACCGCATCTGCATCCAGCTTCCGCAGGTATTGGCGCTCAACCTCAAACGCAATGACCAGCCGCTCCTCTCTATCCACATCCACTGAAAACGCCGCACCGCAGCCGGCTCGCAGTGCTGGGTGGCTTTCTTGTGCGGTCAGCTCAATGTCTTGCGGATAGTAATTGCGACCCCGAATAATAATTAAATCTTTTATCCGACCTGTGACGAACAGTTCGCCATCCTGCAAAAATCCCAAATCGCCGGTGCGCAGAAATGGCCCCTCTCCCGTGTCTGCCAGGTAAGCTCGGAAGGTGCGCTCCGTCTCCAAGGGCTGGTTCCAGTAACCTTGAGCGACGCTAGCGCCAGACACCCAAATCTCACCCACTTCCGCCGCCGAGCAGCTGGTGAAAGTTTCGGGATGAGCAATGACAATCTGCTGCTCCAGGCAAGTTTGACCGCAGCCAACCAGCGTCCGGACTGCATCGCTGTTTCTCACAGCTGCAACCACCCGGTTTTGCTGCAGCGCATCTTCCTGGACGGTTTTCAGCACCGGCGCTGCTTCCTTAATCCCGCCAGAGACAATCAGGGTTGTTTCAGCCATCCCGTAGCAGGGATAGAAGGCACTGGCGCGAAAACCGCAGGGCTGGAAGGCAACTGCGAATTGCTCCAATGTCTCGGCGCGGACGGGTTCGGCTCCGTTGAAAGCCACCTCCCAGCTGCTCAGGTCGAGATTCGCCCGCTGTTCGGGAGCGATCTTGCGAAGGCAGAGGTCGTAAGCAAAATTAGGCCCGCCGCTGGTGGTAGCTTTGTAGCGGGAAATGGCCATAAGCCAGCGGAGGGGGCGCTGCAGGAAGTCTGCCGGCGACATCAGCACTATCGGAATCCCAACGTAGAGAGGCTGCAATATTCCGCCGATAAGTCCCATATCGTGGTAGGGGGGCAGCCAGCTCACCCCTTTGCTGTCGGGCGTGTTCTTGAAACACTGGCGGATCAGAGCCGAGTTGTGCAGCAAATTTCTGTGGCTGAGCATCACTCCCTTGGGGTTGCCTGTAGAGCCAGAGGTGTACTGGAGCAACGCTAGGGTGCTGCGACTTACTGCTGGCTCAAGCCACTGCTGTGCCGAGTCGCTAGGAATGCTGTTGGTTGCCAGGCAGCGCAGAGCCTGCAGAAGAGCAGACTGGGCGAACTGTCGCTCTATATTGGACAAGACGGCTGTGGTGGTGAGCGCTAGCGTCGCCTGCGCATCCGCCACAATCGCTTGCAGGCGGGACAGAGACTGGTTAGGTCGGGGGGGATAAGCGGGCACTGCAACGACTCCAGCTAAGAGACAGCCGAAAAACGCCTCTATGAATTCTAAGCCTGGTGGGTAAAGCAGCAGCGCCCGCTCCCCTGGTTCCGCCAGGAACTGCAGTTTGGCAGCGATGGCTTGAGCACGCTGTTCTAATTCTTGGTAGGTCAGGCTGACCTCTTCTGTTTCTCCGTCCCGCAGAAAGGTGTAAGCGGTTCGCTCCGACTGGTGTAGGGCTCTGTAGTGCAGTAACTCTACTAAGGTGGAAAAGTTCCATGAATTGAAAAAGTCGCTCATATCATTCTTTCCTCTGGATATAAAAGCAAGCTACCCTGAGTTTGACCAAAAAAGTCACCTGGCATTTCAGCAATAGGCTGCTTTTAATGAATACTGTAGCTGAGCAAATCAGAGGTGGGTTGCCAAAATGCCTCTTTTTTAATAGAGGGGTGACAAGAAACGCTTAACGGGTTGTGCCTCAGCCAAGTTTGGAATTCGTTGCTGTGACGCTCTTAGAGCGTCCTAAGTCGGCAAAACGCCCACCACTACTTCCGCAACGCGGCGCACAGCACTCCTGAAATAAGACCTAATGCAAGCGCGAGTAGAGTCGCAAAGGATTCCATGAACTCTTTACACCACATCATTCAGCTCATCCCCTAGCTGGAAATTAAGCTCAACAAAAGCTTTGCTGAACTCTGTAGCCTGGCTTACATCGATCTGACTCGCTGTCAAAAGCTGGGCGGTCGCAAGTCAGCTTGTTCAGGCGGTTGGCAATACTGAGGAAGGTTCCGCACCTTCCTGACTCCCTAAACTCCCTTTCATAGCACTCTTTTAACTCGCATCTCACCCTAAGCTTTCCTAAAATTTTCCTGACGGTTTCTTTAGGCGCAACTCAGCTGCGTGCATTAAGCAAACTGCTGGCTGACTCCAAGTTGACCCTCTCTATATATACGCTAGCGCACTCCACTCGCTCTGTCTAGAGTTAGTCTGCCATTTTGGCAGCTTTGTTTGGAAAAACTTTGTCTAGCCCCCGCCGCCTATTCTCAGCCAGTCCTTTATGGAAGTCTCTCAAAGAATAGCCAGCCTAATTCATGAAAACTTTAAATTAGGCAGCTGGCAAGCCTTAAATTGTGAAGCTTCTGTAAAGGCAGAGACCTCATCCTAGCAGACCGGTTTTCCCAAGGCGCTCCCTCAACCGGCATCGTTATTGCGATAGCTCTCTTGTAGAAAGCGAGTGGCGCGTTGGGGAAACCCGCCCGGATTGTAAATTTTTGCGATCTTGGCCAAAAGCGCGTCTCTCTTGCTTGGGGAAAACCGATTTGTTTTCACCCAGGGACAGGTTCCACGCACTTTCGCTTCTGTTCCCCGTACTATCCTATTTAAGATTTCGTAATTTAGCCGGTGTGTGATCTCGGTCACTTGAAGCTGTGATTTTTTTTGCTGCTCATCGTGACTGTCAAATAAGTAAATTATTGTTAACTAGCACTTAACAAGTGTTAATTAATCTGCCAATTTGGCAGAGGTTTTAACAATCTTTAATTATTGGGTTGCTTTCTACATAATTTCTTTTTATTCATTGAGGGGTGGGTAGCACAGATATCACCTCTGGTCAATCACGCAGAAAAAAGGAGGAGTATATCATGTCCGGTGAATACCGTCAATTAATTTCTCACCCCCTCACCCTCTCACCCCCTAATTCCCGTGCACCGGCGTCTCGCCTGTGCACACCCACCCCTCAAAATTGGTCAGCACCCCATAAATCCGCCCAAATGGCCATAGCCCGGAGGTAACGGCGGGCCCGGAAGGCGTGCGGGGCATAAACGCAAATTTTCTAATATCCGGAAGAACGCATATATACAAAACCCGTCTAAACTCGGGTATTTGTGAAAATCATTTAATCGTAAACTATCTAATTTGCCGTCATTTTACCCGAAAAATGGCCGTGGAGTGGGGTTCTGCAGCGCTGAGTGGCCACCGACACCGGCAATTGGGCCAGCAAAAGCGGTTTACCGGCACCCTTGCGGGGCTGCCAGTGGGCAAATTAGCTAATATCCGGTTAAAAGCATATATACAAAAACCGTCTAAAGTCGGGAATTTGTGAAAATCATTTAATCGTAAAATATATCAGTTATCGTCATTGTCCCAGAAGACCCTCAGCCTCTAGAAAAACCCAGTCTTATTCTTATTCCCCCTCTCCCCTTGTGGGAGAGGGGGTTAGGGGGTGAGGGGGAGTAGCACAGGCGTCTCGCCGGTGCACACCTACGCCTGGAATTTAGTCAGGACGCCATAAATCGCCCAAATGGCCATAGGGCGGAGGTAGAGACTGGCGCGGAAAGTGCCGGCGGCGGTGATCGCTTCTGGGGTGCGGAATTGCAGCCCGTTGTCGTACACTTGGCGCACAACCGCTTCCGTCATCCGAAACGCCTCATCTTTCATCCCCATCTGCACCATAAACGCCGCCAGCCCAAAATTAATCCCCGTCCACACTTCCAGGGGGTGGGTGGCGTTGGGATTCACCGGCTTCCCGTCGGGAAGAACGCCATTCGCCGCACCGAACTCCCCCCCGTGGAACCTCAAAAAGCAGGCGTCGTAGACTGTTTTCAGGGCGCTAAATGCGTTATCCACCGGCACAATATCCGCCAGTCCCAGCATCTGGGCGTAAAATTGGCCGCACAGCTGATCCGCCATCACCACCTCGGAACCGCTTTCGCTGTCAAGCCGGTAGTATTGCCCATTCCACAGTTTTTCCTCATACACCGGCTTTGCCTGTTGCAACCAGGTGCGGTAGGTGGCGGCGGTTTCCTCTATAGTGGAAGCTGGGATTGGGGGATTGGGGGATTGGGCGTGTTTGATCAGTATCTCGGCAATGGCGATCGCAGCTTCTAGCGCCGCCAACCACAACCCGCCGCAGTAGGCGCTGACGC
>CAZJNL010000042.1:0-12764 GCA_964546515.1 uncultured Oscillatoria sp. | reverse complement strand
TCCCCAGCACAAGAAACCCGGTTTCTTGTAGCTTCACTTTTTCTTTATAAATCAGCTCTTAAGCAGGCTTGTGAGCGACCCAATACTTGCTCATGAAGTGGACTTCAGTAGAAATATTCGTGAAGCCGGCTTTTTCCAAACGTTCTCTCAGGTCATCAGTCATATAATGCTTGTAGTAGGGTTCGTGGTACACCGCTGGGAAGTTTTCCATCATTGGCATGAATTCCGGAGAATCGCTCATCTGAATGGAGTCACAGATAATAAAGACTCCTCCTGGCTGAGTGACTCGGAAGCACTGCTCGATCACCCGCTGGCGAGCCGCCGGCGGAAGTTCGTGGAAGAGAAAAACGCTCGTGACTGCGTGGAAGTAGCTATCTTGATAGGGCAGATACTCTGCATTAGCCTGCAGGAGTTGCGGCAATTCTCCTGGATTTTCCGACAGCAGCTGATTTGCCTTGCGCAAGTAAGCCGGTGACAAGTCAGTTCCAAACAGGGATGCTTTCGGCAGAGCAGCTCGGATTAATTTTAGGGTGCGCCCGGTTCCGCAAGCTATATCTAGAACCCGGATTTGGTGGGGAGGAATTGAGCTAAAAGCATTCAGCCCTTGCTTTAGGGGAGCCAGGATTCGCCGCCGCATGGGATCGGCTGTGCCACCAAAGAGAAGCTCCACCTGCAAGTCATAGAGATTCGCTGACATGTCGCTCAAGTAGCCGTTTGTCTGGTGGTGGAAGTTTTGCAGGTAGTAGTTGGGATAGCCTTCCGTCTCAATCTCTGGCGAAAATTCCTGAGATTTCTTCTGCTGAATCCGCTCCCAGATTGGCAGCATATCCAGGCAAACCACGGGATAGTAGCGAAAGAAGTCTTCCCAAGGGCTGTCAAAGAGCAAGCTGGTGGGATAGACGCCCCGCTCGGCATCCAGCCAGTCTGTTTCCAGGAGTTTAGCGCTCCTTTGTTGCAGGAGTTCTATCAGATCCGAGCCGACAGGTTTAGTCTGAAGAGTGCTAGCAGGATACAAGAAGTTCCGCAAGTTGGAACCTAAGGCTTTGTGAGCCAGACTGAAGTAACTTTTGCCCTGTTGAAAAGTCTGATAGGCCAGTTTTGTTAAGGTGTCAGACATAAGAATGGCTGGGTCTGTGTAAGCAATGGCGTACTGTGTAAATAATTGTAACACAGAAAGGTAGTGTTTGCCAAGCCGGCAGCCTGCTCCCGCCGGGCTGCCGGTTGTTACGCATTTAATTTGACTATGAGTTATTCATTGAAATGCCCTAATTGCGATTGTGCGGCGAATGCGCCACCGCAACTAAACTGAATTTTTACTGGCTTCGCGCTCCAGGCGAAATGCCCGTTTGGTTGGAATTGGCGCAAGCTTTCCTCCAAAAAAGTCAATCCAAATCCTTCTTATACCCCGCTTAATCACATCAAAGGGAAGCTGCCATAAGTGTTCCAACCCCAAGTAATATTGCAGGTACCTTGCCAAACCTAAAAGGTTGAAACTGCCATCGTTCATACTGCGCCTCAGATAAGAAATATAGATCAGTGGCAAACTCCCGAAACCTCGCATCAGTCTCCGTCTGCCTGGTGAACTCTTATATTCGAGCCGCTCAATTGCTGCAATGGGTAGCTTTTCGATATCTTGTATAATTGATGGGGGCACTGGGGCGTCCAAAAGGTCGCGCAATATCGGCAGTGTGTCTTTTAACCGCAAAACCAGTTGTCTTTTTTCTGCTTGTGCGACTAGCCGGTGCCAATCAATTGCATCTGGGGATGAGTTAATCACCGTCATCGCGTCAGCCACCCAGCGAATTGTCGGAAATATATCCCCACGCCATCCATGCACGCAGACATGAAATAACTGGTCGGTCGGGTTTAAGAGATGGGCTGACAAATCATCTAATTTTGCAGAAATCGCGCCCTTCCAGAAATCCTCGTCAGCATTCTGTTGAAGGCAATCGTGCAATACATGCCAGTGTAAATCGATTCTTGCTGTTCCAGATTCATCATAGAATCCTCCTACGGCGTGGGTTATATCTATATATCTCTCCGGCTTTTCAACTGTAGTATCCCACCCCAATTCCCTCAACAACTTGATGGCGGCTATAGCATTGGCAGTAGGGACGATAAGGTCAAAATCACTCATGGGGCGGAGGCCATAATCTCGGTAATAGTTTAAGGTCAAAGCTGCACCTTTCAGGAGCATGGTTTTAATCCCCGCCTCGTGAAAAGCCCGCAGCACATCTGAGACTTTATTAAATAAGAGTTGGTTTTTGCACCAGGTGTTCCGGTAGACTCCCTTAAATGTTGCCATCAGGGGGTCATTTACCCCATGAAGCGACAAATTGCGATACAATAAAGGCAGTAACCGATAGGAACCGGCATCGAGGCGTTGAACATCAACAGCCGCTCTCCATTCCTCCCAAGCAGCGAGGGCGTCTTCCCCTTGCAAAAGCGCAGCTCGCAATAGCAATCCTTGTTGGTGAGTCGGCTTATAGCCGCCCAGATTTTCCTTTGTATTCATTTGCCACTCTTCCATTGTACCTCCTTTCTTTGTTCTAGTTTGCACCGGCGTTAGCGTAGCGGCGCGTAAGCGCGACGCCTGTCCTACGCCTGGATTTGGACAGGCGAGACGCCTGTCCTACGCCTGGATTTGGACAGGCGAGACGCCTGTCCTACGCCTGGGGGATAAATCCTCTCTGCCTTTCACCCCCAAAGGGTTTCCACCAGACATCCATCTTTTACAGTATACACATATTTCGCCTGCCGCACAATATCCCTGTTATGACTTATTATCAGAATAGCCGGCGCTTCCGCCATGCCTTTGAGATTTTTTATCAGCTGGCTCACAGCACCCTCGTCCAGATGATTGGTAGGCTCATCGAGGATGAGGAGCTTGGGTTGGCGCACAAGAGCGCGGGCGATGGCTATCCGCTGGCGCTGTCCACCGGATAGCAGCATTCCCCCTTCTCCCACACAGGTTTCGTAGCCTTCGGGGAGCCGGTGGATAAATTCATCAGCTGTTGCTATTTTAGCAGATTCAATCACCCTTTCCCAACTCACATCATAACTTCCATCTGGCGCACCATAGGTGATATTTTCCAAAATCGTCCCCGCAAAGATTGCCGGCTTTTGCATGACGACTCCTATTTGCCGGCGCAAATCCACAATGTCCAGTGTGCTGAAAGGACAGTCGTCTGCCCACAGCTCTCCTTCTTGTGGCCGGTAAAAGCCTAAGATAAGATAAAGAATCGTGCTTTTGCCGGCACCGTTGCGCCCGACAATCGCTACAGTCTCTCCCGGATTGACTGACAGCGTGACATTTGACAGTATCCTCCTGTCGCTGTAAGAAAAACTGACATTTTTTAGAGTGATTTTGCCCTGAAAGCGAATTTTTTCATTTCCGGCATAAGGTCTTGTGTCGCTCACCTGTAACAGCTGTACAAAACACTCAGAGATTCATTTCCGTCTATAATTTGGGGGATGGCTTGCAAGATTGTGTTGGCATAAGTTCTCATCAAATTTGCCGCTACATAAAAGGATACCATCTCTCCTAAGGTCATGTAGCCGGCGGATATCGCCCAGCCGCCAGCGATTAAAAGCAGGACACTTGCTGCTGCGACGGTAAAGGTTTGCGCCAGACCGTAAGCCGTATAGAGCCAAGCCATCGCACTGCTTGTCAATCGGTCATCATTCAGCAATTTACCTTGCCTCACCCTTTCAAATTCCTCCGCCGATTGGATTTGGGTGAGTTCCATATTTTGCAGGACAAACAGCATGCCTTTGCTGAAAATTTCAAAGGTGCGGTGATAGGCTTTTACCCAATGGTTGACTTGTTTGCCAAGACTTTTGCTCAACAGATAAATCAGAGGAGCGACGAGCGCCAGCACGAGAAACAAAAACCAATTCACTGCTATTAACACAGCGATCAAAACAGCACAGATGAGCAGTGCCGGGATGACTTGGGCAACTAGCGCATTGCTCATTATGTCCAGGCGCAGGGTATCTTGAACGGCGATAGTGTGTAACTGGCTCGTATCGGCTTGACTGTAGTAGGAGCGCGAAAAAGCATAAAACTTATTTAATAGTTCAACCCTCAGCCGCTGGATGGCAATTTTAGTGATTTTAAGGATAATGTATCTAGTCCACAGCGCCAGCGCCATGTTGCCGGCGTACAAGGCAAGAACAGTCACTCCTGTGAGCGCCAAAAGCGATAAGTTGTGGGTGGGTATTGCGACATCAAATACATGGCGTACCAGCAAGGCAATGGGGAAGAAAACCGCAGATTGCCCCAGGGATGCTGCAACGCTCCAGAACAGCAAGTGGTAATAATCTTTGTATAATTGACTGTAGTAACGCCAAGCTGGTAAGTTCATTTTCGGTTCTTTACTTCCTTCACATGAGGCTAAAAACCGGGTTTCTTTAAGAAACCCGGTTTTTTACCCGTTTGCACCTCGCCGCCGGTCGAGAGAGGCTTTCAGCATGCGCACAATTTCCAGCCTCGAGTTGCGAGATCGCTCCTGGTTTGTTTGGTGCAAGCGCCGCCGCGCGACTAACTCGGGAAGCACCTTTATATGCAAACCAAGCTCCTTAGCACGCGCACACCAGTTGAGAAATTCCATTTGATATTCGGCAGGATAATTTTCATCAAACAAGCCAACCCTAAAAAAGGCTTCGCGCTTGACGAGTATAGCAGTAGGGATATAACCTGGCATGGGTTCAGGTGGGCAATAAACTCCTTTCATCCCTTCAGCGTCTAACTCTGGACTGATAAATTGTCGCACGTGGCCGGTAACAATGTCAAGGTCTGGTTCGGCATCAAACGCTGCCATTTGCAGGGCAAGTTTATCCGGAAGCCAGACATCATCAGCATCCAGAAAAGCGAAAAAGTCACCCTTAGCCAGTGGAATGGCTCGGTTTCTGGCTGCTGCTGCGCCGGCACTGGTTTGAAAGATATACCGCACAGCCGGCACATAGCTTTTGGCAATCTCCCCACTCCCATCCGCTGAACCGTCATCCACAACAAATATCTCCACCGGCTGATAAGTCTGCGCCAGCGCACTGTCTAGCGCTTCTGCCAAATAGCGCTCGCAATTGCGCACAGGTACGATAGCACTCACTAGGGGTTGATTTCCCATCCTCATTCTTTCTCACCTCTCCGAGATCGCTGGCGATCAATTGATTGTTTTAAGATTTTTAACAATATGTCATTATTCAATTTAATATCTGACAGGGAAATATTTGCGTCGTGTATCCGCTTGTAAAGCAGCACCTCAGGAATCACCGCCATCAGGATGTTTCTGTCCTTGGCCCTGGCGAACAAATCCACATCTTCTGCCGTCCTTAAGTTGGGATTAAACTTGCCTATTTCCTCAAACAAAGTTTTTCGCGCCACTAAAGTTTCCATAATCCGGCTAACGCGATCTCCTTCTAATAATTCAGGTTTAAACCCCGGCGGTATCGAATATCCTTCCTCCAAAAAAAACTTAGCTTTTGCAACTGTGTATTGGATCTCCGGATGGCTGAGCAGGTAATCTACCTGGACACTTAATTTATTGGGTGCCCACAGATCGTCATGGGAGAGAAATGCCACGAACTCTCCGCGAGCAGCATCGATACCGACATTATAAGCGTCCGCCACACCCTTACCCGTTTGACGGATATAGCGTACCGGCTTGTAAGATTTGGCAATCTTTTCCGTGCTATCTGTAGATTGGCCATCAACCACGATAATTTCATACGGTTCATAAGTCTGGGACAGAACGCTTTCAATGGCTTCTGCCAAGAAGCGCTCCCCATTTTTTACAACCATAATAACGCTGACTAGCGGTTTCTCCATTTTTGAATAGCTCCTTTATAGATTTACCCCTGCTTTCACGCGGGCTTTTCCAGCTTAACACACGCGACGGCTCTCGCCGCAGCAGCCCCATCCGGCTGCTTGGGAAATTCCGAGCTGCGCCGGTCCGCCGGCAGCATAATCCAGTCAACATATTCCTTTTCCTCGCACTCGCTGACCTCTGCAAATTGCCAGCCCTGTTCTGTGTAACAGAAAAAGGTGCGCGTCACCCCTGCCGGCTGGAAAGCGGCAATTGCTTCCTCTAGCAAGTCCCCGTCAAATACTTGCTGGGTGCCAATATTTCGATACCTGCCAAATGGAACAGTCAGCAGGAGTCGTCCAGAAGGCTTTAGCGTGCGCCGCATTTCGCGCACAGCCTGGACAAAATCCTCGGGCCTATTTTCCTCACAGGTGCCTGCGCCGGTGAACTGCCTGTTGTCAAACCCAATATGTTCCAGCGTAGAAATGCAAACTACAGTATCGTAATAGTTATCCCGGACAGGAATCTGCCGCAAATCTTCAAATAGATAGGAAATACCTCGCTCCCAATAGCACTGGGTTTCCGGGGCTAAGGTTAAAATGTGCAATTTTTTCCCTGTCCAGATCGGTCTGTCCAAAAGGAATGCGTGATTGAGAGCAGAACCGGCATCGAGAATGCGCTCCGGTTGCGTATCGAATTGAGCCAATAGCCACGGATATTCCACGCACCGCTCATCCAAAGCAAAACCATAGCCATCTGGCAGCGGCTCGCCCCCCTTAAATTTAGGCATTAAATCTAAATTTTCTAGAGTTTGGGAAATGAACTGCTGGCGATAGACGCTATAGCCTGGAGACCAAGGAATTTGTCCGCTTTTTTAGTAGTGGTTTACAATTAAATTCGTAGCTTTTTCGCGCATTTATTTTCACTCCATCCCTTTATTATTCGGAAAGTAGGGCTAAAACGACATTATAAGCGTCCGCCACTACCCGTTTGACGGATATAGCGTACCGGCTTGTAAGATTTGGCAATCTTTTCCGTGCTATCTGTAGATTGGCCATCACCCGCAATTATTTCATACGGTTCATAAGTCTGGGACAGAACGCTTTCAATGGCTTCTGCTAAGAAGCGCTCCCCATTTTTTACAGCCATAATAACGCTGACTAGCGGTCTCTCCATTTTTGAATATATCCTTTATAGATTTCCCCCTGCTTTCACGCAGGCTTTTCCAGCTTAACACACGCTATTCTAAACAGACCAGGAGTTACAGTTCTTCTTCCAGCGGTTTCCCTAAAGCTTAGCTTCATCCAGATAAGACAATCCAGGAAGAGGCACGGCTGATCCATTGCTTTGCTGCCGACGCCGGTCCAGAGATTTTTTGAGTACCTTAATGAAATTATTATCCTGTATATTGGTTCCATAAGTCATGCTGTCCTGGTGCCTTCGATAAAACAGCGTCACCTGCTTCAACACAACCATTGAAACCCCCTTCTCCCAGGCTCGCATAAACCAGTCAACATCCTCACTGTAACGCAGCTTCTCGTCAAACAAGCCTATTCTGTCAAACACCGACTTCCTAAAAATCGCGCTCCCCAAGTTAAAAGAAACAATAGGTTCGGCAAATTCAACCAATAATTGTGTGTCGGCGCCGCTGTCCGATAGCCGCATATACTGTATGTACCCCCCGACAATTTCGACCGATGGATTTGCAGCCAAGCACGCCAGCTGAATTTCTAATTTATTTTTTGGCCACAAATCGTCCGCATCCAAAAAAGCGATAATGTTCCCTCTCGCCATCTTCAGTCCCGCGTTGCGGGCAGCAGATGGCCCTTTGTTCGGTTGATAAACATAGCGGACATCCCCCTGGAAGTTTTTGGCAATTATAGCAGTGCCATCTGTTGAGCCATCATCTACGATGATAATTTCTAGAGGATGGTAATTAAGCTGCCGCACCGCACCAACAGCTTCTGCCAAAAAAGCTTCTCCATTGTATACGGGTATAATAACGCTCACGAAGAATTGGTCAGATTGCATGGCTTAATTATCCGCTAATAATTCTAAAATCACCTCAGGAATTTCCCCCATGTCAGTCCCCAAGTTCAGCTGATAGCAAGGAATCTGCCTGACAAGTTGTCCCATTGTCTGAAAAGCCTCTTTCCTGTCTCCAGGCAATTGAAATATTGTACTCGGAGCCAGCGCCGCCAGACCGGCTGCCGGCGATGCCGGTTTCAATGCCGTCTCTCTCCCCCCACTAAGGCGCGGTATCAAAATTGCCCTGAGCGGAAAACTTGGCAAAAGTTTGTCCGGAAAACTCTCGCTCAAAAAATAAACCGCTTTTTCTGTACCGAGTCGGTCAGGATTGCTGATATGTGAAACCATAAACGGCAATCTTCCCACATCATCCGCATTTTTCTTGCCGGTGCTGTAGATACTGAAAACAGTTGGGGTGGGGTGGTGCGCCAGCAGACAGTAATCGTCGCTAGCATAGAAAAGCTCGGAATTCAGACAAGCTAGAGCTGTTGTTGATTTCCCCGAACCGCCCTTTCCCACCAGCAACACCCCCCCACTGGGAAGTCCCACCGCACCGGCATGAATCAGCTGGATTCCCCGCTGACTCATCCACAAGTGAAAAATTGCCCGCAGAGGAGCGCTAGTTTCATAGTAGGGAATCTGCTTGGCAGTCTTCACCCAGTATATTCCCAAGTTACGCTCTCTATCCAAAACCGAGAGTGCGTTCACTCCTATTTGGACAATCGTATGAATGCGATCATCAACAAACCCTCGAATTTCCCCCCCCTCTCGATAATCATCCGCTTGCCAAGGCGGGGGCGGCATTACAATATTCGTAGAGTCACTATCCCACAAACACACCGTCAGCACCTGCTCCGCAACAGCTTCTGTCGCCAAGTGCGCTAAAGCCGGTGTGATATACTGTATCAGCGCTTCTCCGGCAAAACGCAACCGAACTGCAAAACCGGCTATACAATAATAACGCTCTACACAACCCCCGCACGCTGCTTCAGCTTGTTCGTACCTTTCACAAACCTCATCGAAAAACTCCAGCGGCTCCATTCTAGCATTCTTGGCTGCCATATCCGGCTGCAATAATTTGTTGATCATCAGTCTTTTCACACACCCGCAGGCTTGACATTCGGCCAGCCGGTTTCATCAACTTCATGGATGGGATCTAACAGCAGCAAATCTTCCATATCCGTGTACTTATCTAACTTTGGTGGCTCAAAGCTAAGCTTTTCTGGATTGGCCTTCGCTTCCGTTGCGCCGGCGGCTGCAGTTGCCGATTCCTCTGTCTGTGCGACAGCGATCAGTTCCTCCTCCTGCAACTGTTCTATCATATTGTTGACAGCGTTTGCAATATCTGCCGGATCGCCATCGTACCGACTCACCATCTCTTCCAGAATCAGCTCCCTAGAAATCCCTCTTTCAATCCCGCTCCAAATATCCGCCCCTGTTTTGACCAGGCTATAATAATGCCCTTTTATCAGATGGACAATTACGACTTCACCGTCAATGATTTCATGGACTACTTTAGGACTATTGATTTTCAAAATTTCGGAGGTCATCATTATTTTTCCTCTTTTGGGGGGAGAAGCAAATTTTAACAGCAGTAGGGTGCGTGACGCCAAGAGATAATTCCGCACAAGTAGTGCGCCTGTGCGGCGGCGTCACGCACCCCAGTAAGTCCAGCTGTGCGGTGCGTGACGCCTACTATTTTACAGTAGGGTGCGTGATGCCAAGAGATAATTCCGCACAAGTAGTGCCGGTGCGGCGGCGTCACGCACTATTTTACAGTAGGGTGCCTTCCGCCAAGAGATAATTCCGCACAAATAGTGCGCTTATGTTGGGGCGTCACGCACCCCAGTAAGTCCAGCTGTGCGGTGCGTGACGCCTACTATTTTACAGTAGGGTGCGTGACGCCAAGAGATAATTCCGCACAAGTAGTGCCGGTGCGGCGGCGTCACGCACCCTACTAATACTTAGGTGTAACCAATGCGATGATGCGATGATGCGATGATGCGATGATGCCCCATGCCCCATGCCCCATGCGATGATGCCCCATCCCCCATGCCCCATTATCACAAAAAACGCCACCTCGCAAGGTGGCGTCCTTAAGAAGTTCACGAATTCCCTAGATTAGCAATCATAATAGAGCGAGAACTCGTAGGGGTGCGGGCGCAGCCGCATCGGGTTGACTTCGTTGTCAATCTTGTACTCAATCCAGGTCTTGAGGAAGTCTTCCGTGAACACCCCACCGGCAAGCAGGAACTCGTGATCCGCTTCCAGCGCCTTGAGAGCGTCTAGCAGAGATCCAGGAGTAGAAGGCACCTTCGCCAATTCTTCTGGGGTGAGGTCGTAGATATCCACATCCAGAGACTCGCCCGGATCGATCTCGTTCTTGATGCCATCCAAACCGGCACACAGCATCGCAGCAAACGCCAAGTAGGGGTTGCAAGTAGCGTCCGGACAGCGGAACTCCAGCCGCTTCGCCTTGGGATTTGTACCCGACAGCGGGATGCGAATCGAAGCTGAGCGGTTCCCTTGGGAATACGCCAAGTTCACCGGCGCTTCAAACCCCGGAACCAGCCGCTTGTAGGAATTGGTGGTGGGGTTGGTGATCGCCAGCAGCGCCGGTGCGTGCTTGAGCAACCCGCCGATGTAATTCAGCGCCGTCTTGCTCAGGTTGGCGTAGCCATCGCCCCAGAACAGGGGTTGGCCATCCTTCCAGATCGACTGGTGGGTGTGCATCCCAGAACCGTTATCATTAAATAGCGGTTTCGGCATGAAGGTGACAGTCTTGCCGTACTTCTTGGCAACGTTCTTGATCACATACTTATATGTCATCAAGTAGTCAGCGGCCTTCACCAAAGTGTCAAACCGGAAGCCCAGCTCGTTCTGCCCGCCGGTGGCCACTTCGTGGTGGTGCTTTTCAATGGGAACGCCGCATTCCGCCATCGTCAGCAGCATCTCCGTGCGGATGTCCTGCTGGGTGTCCGTTGGCGCAACCGGGAAGTAACCTTCCTTGTAGCGGGGTTTGTAACCCAGGTTTGGCTTTTCCTCTTTACCGGAGTTCCAGCGACCTTCCACTGAGTCTACATAGTAATAGCCCGTGTTCTGGGTTTGGTCAAACCGGACATCATCAAAAATGAAGAACTCCGCTTCAGGGCCAATGAAAGCCGTGTCGCCAATGCCGGTGGAAATCAGGTAGTCGATCGACTTCTGAGCAATGGTGCGCGGATCGCGGCTGTACCACTCGCCGGTGCGCGGTTCCTTGATGCTGCAAATCATGCTCAAGGTCTTCTCTTTCATGAACGGGTCGATCCAAGCTGTGGTCGGATCGGGCACCATTGCCATGTCTGATTCGTTGATGGCTTTCCAGCCCCGAATGCTGGAACCGTCGAAAGGCACGCCCTCGTCGAAGGCACTCTCGTCAATCAGGTCGCGGTAGAACGAGCAGTGCTGCCAGATCCCTGGCGTGTCGATAAATTTCAGGTCTACGATTTTTATATCTTGCTCTTGGATTAGCTGCAAGACTTCTTGCGCAGTTTGCGGCATGAATGACTCCTTACCTTATGTCCTTAATCGCTCAACTATTGCCATTCTGTTGAACCCGAATTATCCTACGGACTAGGACAATCAGGATTTTGTATCGCTGGATACAAGTTATTGTGTGCTTGATCACAATCCAAGATGGATCTAAGCACAGTCGCCCTTCCGCTCTCATAGAGAAAAGATTAAGAATCGCGGCGGGTTCCCTGGAGCTGCCAAATAGGTCGGCGAAGGCCGGCGAGCGTGCCCGGTGCCCCATGCCCCATGCCCGGTGCCCGGTGCCCCATGCCCAGTACCCGCCTCCCATATGTTTCTGGGGAGCGCTTTGTAGTAGACTACAATCGGCTATTTATCAGACGACCGCTCGGACTAGCGGGACAACAGGTGCTGCTCTTGTCCCAACGCCTTATCTGCCCGACCGGTGGATAGCGCCCGAGCCCGAGCGGGCAAGTCACTGCGCCGCTGCTACCGGCAGCGAGCCCACTTCGGTCACGAGTCGAAGCCTAAGCTGTTGAAGTTGTTGGGAGAAGAATTTAATGCGGGACGCAATCACAAGTCTGATTAAAAACTACGATGTAACGGGTCGCTATCTCGACCGGGATGCCATTGACCGGCTGAAATCCTATTTTGCCACCGGCACGGCACGGGTTCAGGCCGCCGCTGCCATCAATGCTAACGCAGCCGGGCTGGTTAAGCAGGCTGGATCGCAGCTGTTTGCCGAACAGCCGGAACTGATCCGTCCTGGTGGAAATGCCTACACGACTCGTCGCTACGCAGCCTGTCTGCGGGATATGGACTATTACCTCCGCTATGCCACCTACGCGCTGGTGGCGGGTGATACGGACGTGCTCGACGAGCGAGTGCTGCAAGGTCTGCGGGAAACCTACAATTCTTTGGGCGTGCCCATTGGCCCGACCGTTTTGGGGATTCAAATTCTCAAGGATCTTGTCCGCCAACAAGTCGCATCTGCAGGGATTGAGCCGGGCCCTTGGCTCGACCAGCCCTTTGACCACATTACCCGCGACTTGAGCGAACAGGATATCTAACGGGCCAACCCAACGGCGAGTAACGGTTGCTATCGCCCCTGCGCCCAGCCGGTGCGGTGGCAACTGCTCTCGCCCAGCACCCGAAATAAAGTCCGCTTTAGCTCAAGTATTGTATAAAAAAATCCGGTTTAACAAATCGGTTTTAAGTTTGTAGGGTGCGTTCCCCTCTGGGGGGAACGCACCCTACTTATTTCAAAAAATAAGTCATTAAACATAAACGCAAGTTGCTAGTTACAAGTAAGTCACTCAGATCCCCCCCTAGCCCCCCCTTAAAAAGGGGGGGAACAAAAGCCCCCCTATTTAAGGGGGGTTTGGGGGGAGCGACAGGGGGGGAACATTTTATTGCGCC
>CAZJNL010000041.1:0-12845 GCA_964546515.1 uncultured Oscillatoria sp. | reverse complement strand
TTCCCGTAAGGGTGCCTGGGAACGAGGGTTGGGGGGGTGTTGTCGCTTTTGTGCGGTAAATCAAGAGGACACGATCTAACTTTTCCTCTTTTATTTTAGCGAAAACTGATTTGGGTGCCGGTGTATTGGGGCACCCAGCCTTCTGCGGTGGTGAAGTATCGCACTGCTTTGATTTGAAGCGACGCCGCTGGACAAAACCAGTGTTCGGTGCCGGCAGGTATGTTGATATACTCCCCCGCTCGCACGAGCAGTTCCACCTGGCTGCCATCAGGTCGCACGAAGCCGAAAATTCCCTCCCCATCGAGGATGTAGAGCGCTTCGCTGTCTGCGTGGGTGTGGCAGCGATGGCAGCTGGCGATCAGTGGGTAGAGATTCGGCGAACCCGGGTGCAACAGCATCAAGTCGCGCCACACACAGCCGGCGGAGCGCTTCACTTCCTCGAAGTGGCTGCTAACGGCACCGAGTACCTGTGTTTTCTCCAGATGAGATAGTGTGTCTTTTGCTAGCAGTCCCGCCAGATCCAGTTTCTTCCCTACAGGACAGTATTTCAGCTCGATATTCAAGGGAGCCAATTCCCGGGTGATATCACTGAGTTCGCTGTGGGTTGTACTGTTTTCAAGTCGCAGGATTGCCATAATCTAAAAAAAATGTTAAGTTTGGTTAACGGACAGAATATCGCAAATGTGGCGCTAAAGCCGAAGACTTTTTTCTTGGCCACTCGGAACAGGTGTTGTGCCGCTGGCGGGGCCTTCCCATCCACTCCACACCGGCAGGAGGCGCAGACACTTGACAGATCGGCTTTCGCAGTCAGACAGCCAGTCCGCGGGGCCCGGCCCCTGCAGGTGCCTTGTGGATCGAGATTCTAGCAGACTTCCCAACTCCATAATAACATATCTCGATAGACAAACCGTAGATTGCAAACTGGCTTTCTGGGGACGAGCTCTGCTTTGCCAGCTGCGCGGGCTGAGATTTTGGCAAAATTTGTCATGAGTCAAACAATTAGTACCTTTTATGGTATAATTGCGAGTTCTATCTCCGAACCTTAGGGGATTTTACTGATCAGGGGCTGTTACCGAGAGAGCGAACGAGCAATACCACTACCCCGGTGCTGCCACCGGCACCCCACATTTCTGTGACGCACCTGACTGCGCAGAAACCCGGATAATTAGGGTGTGTTCCTTACAGCGTGTTTGTAAAGAAAATCAGATCCCCCCTTGCCCCCCCTTAAAAAGGGGGCTTATTTTTCCCCCCTTTTTTAAGGGGGGGTTTGGGGGGGATCTAATATCTCTATCTCACTCAGTTGGAATCTGCTATAAGTAGGTGCGTTCCTTTCGGAAAGCACCCAAAAAGTCTCAACAGCCCTGAAACCCGGTTTCTTTGGGCGTTGCGCAACTCCTGCCCCAGTTGAATGGAAACTGCATTAATCACTAGGAAGGTATTTTCATGACACGAAATCCAGTTGTGCTGATACACGGCTACTCTGCCGAGGGGAAAAGCTTTGACAAATGGGTAGAGGCGCTATTGAATCGCGGCTATGATATCAAACACATCCACATCTGGAGCTACCGCACGCTGACCAATGAAGTGACAATTAAGGACATTGCTGAAGGGTTCGACCGTGCGCTTAGAATCCGCGAAGGTCTTGACAGCGACCAACCCTTCGACGCGATTGTCCACTCCACCGGCATCCTGGTCATCCGTGCGTGGCTTACCACCTACCGGGAGCGGCGCGATCGTTTGAAGCATTTGATCGGACTAGCACCGGCAAGTTTTGGCTCTCCCCTAGCCAGTAAAGGACGGGGTTGGCTGGCCGCAATCTTCAAAGGCAATAGAGAGATCTGACCCGACTTTCTAGAAGCGGGAGATCGAGTCCTCGACGCTTTGGAACTAGCCAGTCCCTTTACCTGGGATCTGGCGCACAAGGATCTAATCGGCGAAGAAACTTACTATGGCACAGATGACACCACACCCTATGTATTTACCTTCTGCGGTACAGGAGGCTACGGCAGTCTGGCAAACATTATAGTCAATGAACCGGGTAGCGATGGAGCTGTGAGGTGGGTAGGCTGATCCGCTCAACACGCGCAAGATCGCCTTCGACTTGACGCAAGATCCGCAGCGTTCCGACTTAACAGACCGCATAAAGATTGCGCCTTGGCGAGACAATATCGATATTCCGCTCGTGCCAATTGCGGAGTTGAATCACGGCACCATTATGAGCGATCCCGGAGAGCAGCTAATTGAGCTGGTCGATTCAGCACTGGGCGTGTCGAACGATTGGGAATTCAAGGACTGGCTCAACAAAGCCGGTGAAAGCGCGGCGGAGGCGCAAAAGAAAATCGACAAATGGCAGCAGTTTTTTGTTCGTGCCGTGGATGAGCGCAAAGACCCGATTGCAGACTATTACATACAGTTTTTCACGCGAGATGCGAGTGGTACCCCGCAGACTGTCCGAGATTTTGACAGTAAAGTCTCTACCTACAGTGGCGACTCCAGCTACCGCTGCTTCCATTTGAACCTGAGCGAGATAAAACCAGAAAACCTAACGAACTTGGCGCATCATCGCCTCATCCGGATCGCAACTTGTCACCTACTGCGGCTATGGAAGCGAGAAAATGAAAGACGACCAACAGGTCAATACTACTGGAAAGTGGGATGCGGAACTGGATATCACATGGCTTCTAAATAATCCCGATCTAAAGTTATTTTACCCCTTCACAACTTCGCTTATCGAACTGAAGCTCAATAGGGAACCCTTCCCGCTTACCGGGAAGAACGAGATGTGCTGGTTTTTGTAAACGGAATAGCTTTGGCAAGGGAGCAGAGAAGTAGCGTGCGCTCTTCGCACGCACCTCACACGTTTTTTTGCTTATTTATTGTAACCCGACAAACTATATCGCCATTAACCGGCCAAACTGCCTCTTTAGCTAATCTTGCCTAACCCGACAAAAAATGTCGGAATTCAGCTGGGGTTCCGCCGGCCAAACAATCTACGGTTGGTTAATCGGAATACTGAACTTTTTTTAGCGAGCCTCCGGGGACAATCTGCGATTTTCAAATAGGAATACTGTCCTTTAAATTTCCGGAAAAATTTAGATTTTATTAAGGGGAAATCCTTGGGGAACCTGCTAATCTATTATTCAGAAGCTGAAAAGAGACATTTGTTCCCAAGCTCAGCTCAAACGTCTCATTTGCCCATATTCAATCAGGAAGCATTACTATGATGATGATGATGATGACCGACAAGCCCATGACCAAAGAAATGCAAGACTGCATGCAAGCTTGCATGGACTGCTACAAAATGTGTATGGAATGCATGACTCACTGCATGCAAATGGGCGGCAAGTGCATGGAAGGCCAGATGATGGCCATGATGCGCGACTGCGCCGAAATGTGCCAAATGTGCATGAACATGATGATGTGCGGTTCCGAGTTCATGGAACGCACCTGCATGCTGTGTGCTGATATGTGTATGCGCTGCGCCGAATGCTGCGACATGATGGGCGATGACGACAAGATGAAAGCCTGCGCCGACATGTGCCGCCGCTGCGCTGACATGTGCAAGCAAATGTCCATGACTATGATGCCTGCCTAGTCGCACCGGCATCTGTGTGGCACTAGCCAGGAAATCCGTTCCTGAGTGCGAAAATCCCCGCAGAGATTGTTCTGCAACCTATTAATTAAGCGCCCGGGCTCTTTGAGTCCGGGCGCTTAAACGTCAGGGGGAAAACAAGGCAAGCAGGTTTGATATGGTTTCCGGCTGTATCCGATTTATTAAACTGGCTCTGGAAAAGTGGGGTGCTGTACGCGCTGAGCGTCACGCTACGAACTCAGAGCGGACATTCAAGCGCGAGCACGCCTGTGCAACCTATTAATCAAGCGCCCGGGCTCTTTGAGTCCGGGCGCTTAAACGTCAGGGGGACAACAAGGCGGGCCGGTTTGATATCATTTCCGGTTGTATCTGATTTATTAGTAGGGTGCGTCTCCCTTGGGGAACGCACCCTACGAACTCCTACGAACTCCCCGGCTCCCCTGCTGTGTGCCCCCATCGAATCAAGAAACGCTATATATTTGTGACGCCAGAGCCTCAAAGTCCTTTACGGTGAGCTATATTTATCTTCTCAGGACGCCACCTGCTCCGAGCGCGAGAGCCGGTTCAGTCCATTGATGGGCCCAAAGGGGTGTGGTGGCTGCAGAATATGAAACAGCTCAAATCCAGCTCCGGGGATCTGCGGAGTCTGTTCGAGGAAAGTATCACTGTTAAATATGTTGCCGAACCCCTGCAGGCTGTGCCGGCTTCAGAGGATGCCGGTGCTGTGCGGCAGTGGATGGACTCCCTCAACTTTGACGTGGTGGCAATCGTTGAGGGCGGCGCGATCTGCGGCTATGTGGAGCGCTCCAGTTTGGGCGCGGGCACCTGCGGCGAGTACCAGCACATCTTTCACCCCTCAGAATTGATGGCCTCATCCACACCCCTGATCGAGCTGCTGCCGCTTTTGCAGCACAAACCCAGGCTATTTGTCCTGGAGCGCAACCGCGTCAGCGGCATTGTGACGCGCGGCGACTTGCAGAAAGCGCCGGTGCGCATGCTGCTCTTTGGACTGGTGACGCTGCTGGAGATGCACATGCTGAGGCTGGTGCGGCTTTACTATCCCGACAATTCCTGGCAGGTATTGCTCAAACCCGAACGGGTGGCCTTGGCCACTAAGCTGTGGCACGAGCAGCAGCAAAGAAATGAAGCAATGGACTTGGCGGATTACCTGCAATTTTGCGACAAGCGGGAGTTAATCCTCGCCAAGGTAGAACTCGTCGAGCGTCTGGGGCTGAAATCCAAGCGCTCTGGAGAGCGCTTCCTGAAGGCAGCTGAAAAGTTAAGAAACAACCTGGCTCACGCTCAAGATTTGGTGAGCGGCTCATCTTGGCCAGAATTGATTGTCCTGGCGGGGGAAATCGAAGCTCTCCTGCAGCACTGTGAGGAGATTGAATTTGGGGGGCTTTGACATTCCCCGTTTCTCGCTCCCCGGCGATCGCTGTAGGCTGCGTTGCGCTCCCGCGCAACCCACCCCACTTATTGACATATTTTGTTACAGTCCGCTCACAGAAACTACAATTTGTCTCAGCAGATTTAGGTGTATAATGTTTCCGAGAGTGGGGAACGGCCAGAAGACGTGGGTGAGTTGGCCTACCTAACTGCCTGAATTTATCTGCCAGTTTGTGGCAACGTCTCAAGATTTGAGGAAATTTTAATGTCTGCGAGCGAAAAACCGAATTACCGCTTTGAAACCCTGCAAGTGCATGCCGGTCAAGAACCGGCACCCGGCACCAACGCCCGCGCCGTGCCGATTTACCAAACCACGTCCTACGTCTTCAGCGACGCGGATCACGGCGCACGGCTGTTTGCCCTCCAGGAATTCGGGAACATTTACACCCGGATCATGAACCCCACCACCGACGTGTTTGAGCGCCGGATCGCCGCCTTGGAAGGTGGCGTCGCCGCACTCGCCACTTCCAGCGGTCAAGCGGCCCAATTTTTGGCCCTCAGCACCATCTGTCAGGCGGGAGACAACATCGTCTCCACCAGCTTCCTCTACGGGGGAACCTACAATCAGTTCAAAGTTGCCTTCCCCCGTCTGGGAATTAATGTCAAATTTGTCGAGGGCGACGATCCAGAGAGTTTTCGCCGCGCTATTGACGAAAACACCAAGGCGCTGTATGTCGAAACTATCGGCAACCCGCAATTCAACATTCCTGATTTCGCCACCCTCGCCCACATCGCCCACGAAAACAACATCCCCCTCGTTGTAGACAACACCTTTGGCTGCGGGGGATATCTGTGCCGGCCTATTGAACACGGTGCCGATATTGTTGTAGAATCAGCAACAAAATGGATTGGCGGTCACGGCACTTCCATTGGCGGCGTCATTGTCGATTCCGGGCGATTTGACTGGGGAAATGGGAAATTCCCTATCTTCACTGAACCGTCTCCGGGCTATCACGGTCTGAATTTCTACGAAGTGTTTGGCCCCAACAGTCCTTTTGGCAACATCGCCTTCATTATTCGGGCGCGGGTAGAAGGATTGCGGGATTTGGGCCCCTGCATGAGTCCTTTCAACGCTTTCTTGCTGCTGCAAGGGCTAGAAACTCTCTCCCTGCGAGTGGAGCGCCAAGCCGCCAACGCCCTGGCGCTGGCTCAGTGGCTGTCGGAACACCCGAAGGTATCGTGGGTGAATTATCCCGGTTTGTCAAATCACCCCTATCACGAACGGGCGACGAAATACCTGCGCAACGGGTTTGGCTGCGTCCTGAATTTTGGCATCAAAGGTGGGCGAGAAGCGGGGCGCGAATTTATCAATCGTGTTCAGCTGGCAAGTCACTTGGCAAATGTTGGGGACGCAAAAACGCTCGTCATTCACCCGAATTCGACAACGCACCAGCAGCTCACTGACGAGGAACAGCTTTCGGCGGGTGTCACCCCCGACTTGATTCGGGTTTCTGTCGGAATTGAGCATATTGATGACATCAAAAACGATTTTGAGCAAGCCTTTGGCCTTTAGCGATTAGCTGGAAGGCGACAAAATCAAGGGTGAGTGCGGGGGAAACAAAACAGCTCGGATACCGGTTTGCTGACCCCCACAATAACCCCAAAAACCAGGGAAATTTAAGGAACCTGGTTTTTCAAACTTAGCAGGGTCAAGGGATACGACGCACCTTCGCACGATAAATCTATGAACTACAACTGGTTTATTTCCCCGGAAACAGAGTTTTATGAACTTTCAGAACCGCTGTTGCTGGAATCGGGAAAAGTTCTCACCGGCGCTCGAATCGCCTACCGCACCTGGGGGAACTTGAACCCCGCCGGCGACAATGCGGTGCTGGTTTGTCACGCCTTGACCGGCAGTGCGGATGCCGATAGTTGGTGGGAGCCTCTGTTTGGAGCGGGTAAAGCCCTCGATCCGGAAACCGATTTTATTGTCTGCAGCAACATTTTGGGCAGCTGCTACGGCACCACGGGTCCCGCCTCTGTCAACCCCGCCACCGGCTGCCCCTACGGACCCGATTTTCCCGCGATTACCATCCGCGATATGGTGCGCCTGCAGGCGGTACTGGTGCGAGCGCTGGAAATTCAGCGGTTGAAAATGGTTATTGGCGGCTCTCTCGGCGGCATGCAAGTGCTGGAATGGGCGCTGCTTTATCCGGAACTGGCGGACTCAATTGCTGTTATCGCCGCACCCGGGTATCACTCCGCGTGGTGCATCGGGATATCGGTTGCCCAGCGGCAGGCAATTTATGCCGATCCTAACTGGCGCGGAGGCTATTATACCATCGACCGCCCGCCGGCTGCCGGTCTGGGGGTGGCGCGGATGATGGCGATGAGCACTTACCGCAGTCGGGCGAGTTTCCAGAAGAAATTCAGCCGGCAAACTCGCGAAGATGGCCGGTGGGAAATCGCCAGCTACTTGCAGCATCACGGGGAAAAGCTGGTGAGCCGGTTTGACGCCAACAGCTACATCACTCTCACCAAAGCAATGGACACCCACGACTTGGGGCGCGGGCGGGGAGATTACGAATCCGCTCTGCGCAGCATCTCCCAACCGGCGCTTGTGGTTGCCATTGACTCGGACGTGCTCTATCCGCCGGAAGAACAGGAAGAACTCGCCCATTTCATCCCAAACTCTGTGTTCCGGACTTTGCACTCCCCTGACGGTCACGATGCTTTTTTAATTGACATGGAAACGGTCAGCGATATGATTGTATCATTTCGCAAGCAACAAGTCAAGTCTCGCACCCAGCAGTTGCCGGCAGTTCCCAGATTTAAGAATCGCAGCCCTTGGCTGTGATGGTTAATAAGGAACCGCCTTAGACGCGCCAGCGGATCGCCCGCAGGGTAGACGCCAAGGACGCCAAGGAAGAGAAATGGGGAAATTGGTTGCGGGCAATTGACCGCATATGATATATGAGGCGTGCCCGGGAGCCAATGTGGCGCGTTGCGCTTCACGGATTCGCGCCTCAGCATCATCTCCTGAATAAACCCGCCCCTACAGGGGGGTGGGGGTGGGTGGGGTGGGGGCGGGTTTATTGATATTCTGAGTTGGGTTGCAAATATTTCGGGTGATCCCCGCGCATACAGGGGGGTGGGGACAGCACAAACAAAAGAAATCTTCCCCATCCCACCGGCATTTTTTAGCGCACAGCACCTGCTTCAACTTGTTCGAGTTCTTTAAACAGCGGCGTGCTCAGGTAGCGCTCGCCAAAACTCGGCTGTATGAGTACAATCAGCCTGCCTTCATTTTCCGGACGTTTGCCCACCGCGACAGCAGCCGCTAAAGCAGCGCCGGAGGAAATGCCGGAAAGCAATCCCTCTTCTCGGGCCAGACGGCGACCAAATGAGATAGAGTCAAGATCGCTAATGGCAATTATCTCATCTATCAAGTCGGTGCGCAAGACTTTGGGGATGAATCCGGCACCAATTCCCTGAATTTTGTGGGGTCCTGCTTGTCCTCCGGAAAGCACAGGACTGCCGGTGGGTTCCACAGCAATCACCTGAAAGCTGGGTTTGCGCTGCTTGATGACTTCGGCGATGCCGGTAATCGTGCCGCCGGTGCCAACCCCAGCCACCAGGATATCTACCTCGCCATCTGTATCCGCCCAGATTTCTTCGGCTGTGGTTTGCCGGTGAATTTCGGGATTGGCGGGGTTTTGGAACTGCTGCGGCATAAAGGCATTAGCCGTTGTGGCGACAATTTCTTCGGCGCGGCGAATCGCCCCCCTCATTCCTTCAATTCCGGAAGTTAATTCCAGCTGAGCGCCATAGGCTTTCAGCATCGCCCGCCGTTCTTGACTCATGGTGTCGGGCATAGTCAAAATTAAGCGGTAGCCTTTCGCCGCCGCCACCATCGCCAAGGCAATGCCGGTGTTTCCGGAAGTGGGTTCGACTAGCACCGTTTTCCCGGGCTGAATCAGTCCCGCCTCTTCAGCTGCTTGAATCATGCTGACGCCAATCCGGTCTTTCACAGAAGCCGCCGGGTTCATTCCTTCGAGCTTGACTACAATCCTCGCCACGCACCCTTCCGCTTGGGGAATCCGATTCAGCTGAACCAGGGGCGTGCGCCCAATCAGTTCTGTAACATCACGCGCAATCCGCATAACAGTTTTTAGTTTTAGGTTTGAGTTTTGAATTAGCGATTGTCCGAGGATGCCAGCCCGCCAGCTATATGTAATACATTGTACTCACGCGCTGCCGGTCGTCCCGTTTTTGGCACAAGTCCTGTAGGGTGTAGTGCTGCAAAACTGCCCAAGCCGCCAGAGTCGCTTCCTGCCAGACTTCCTGAATCACGAAACTCTCCGCTGTCGGTGCTCGATCCTCTTGCTGTTGGTTTTTTTCCTGGCTTTGAGACCCTTCCAGGCAGGCGATCACCTCCCGCAGCGTAATCTGCCAGGGTTGCTTGGCCAATAAATAGCCGCCTTTAGCCCCGCGCTGGCTGCGCACAAAGCCACCGCGACGCAGCGCTGTCAGCAGCTGCTCCAGGTAGCGGTCCGGTATTTGCTGGGTGGCAGCAATCTGGCTGATTTGCAGGGGAACTCCCCGCTCGTGGTGGCTGGCCAGTTCCAGCAGCGCCACCAGAGCGTACTTCACTTTACAGGACAGTTCCATCAGACCCCACCCTCCCATAGCCAACGTCGATTTTCACCATTATACTACGGTTCATCGATAGATTTTTAGGATTTTGGCGCGATTGCCCCCCGTGGGAGACATTTCTGGAAACTTTTTGGCCCTCCTATGGCGTTTCGCAGCTAGCTGTGCTACAGTAGTGTCTTAACCTATTATACGGTATATCGACTGATTTACTGTAGATTAAGGTGGCCTAGGCATAAGCCGCCTAGCTGCGCATGAGGAGGATTCCCAGTTACAAGCCATGCTGAACACTCTCAACCTCGAGTTCCGGATTATTTTCAAGCGTCACCCCGCGGCGCGCAACTGGCTGGAAGTTCTATTTTGTTACCCGGGCAGGCTCGCACTTCTGCGCCATCGGCTGGCTCACTGGCTTTATTGCCTGGGGATTCCTTTCATTCCCCGCTCGATCTGTGACCTCCGTCCTTTCTTCACCGGCATTGAGATTCGCCCGGGAGCCACAATTGGCTTGGGAGTGTTGACTCACCACGCGGGCGCAGTCACAGGGGAAACCGCCATCGCGGCAGACAATGCGCTGATATATCAAGGAGTGCCCCAGGGGGGGACGGGCAAAGAAACCGGCCTGAGCCACCCCACCCCAGGAGACAATGTCGTCGAAAGAGCCGGTGCTGCGGTTCTCGGCAATATCCCCATAGGCAATAACGTTCCCATCGGTGCCGGTTCGACTGTTCTGCAGGATATTCCTTCTGGTTGCACCGTGGTGGGCGTTCCGGGTAGCACAGTCCGCCACCGAGGGCAGCCGGTGGGTTGCCTCGCTCGTGAAAACCTGCCAGACCTAGAAGCGCCGACAAGTCACATTCTGTTTTACCGGATTAAATTCCTCGCTCGAGAGATTGGTCGCTGGCAATCTGAATTCTGGCTTGCCTCAGTTACCAGCGCTGAGTCACAGGCGCACAATTTGCCGACTCACTGCTATTTTACGAGAGAACAGTTTATTAATGGAGCGGGGGTTTAGGGGTTATTATGATGTTTTCTCCTCTTTCACCGACTCATCCTCCTCACCTGAAGCGATATACATTTGAGCGTCGCTGTCTGCTGCCTTTGAGGCAAAATGAACTCTGGAAAATTGAGACCGGCGCGGTGCGCGTCCTCACCTGGAGCGAAGAAGGAACAGTGATGCCCCTGGGGTTGTGGGGACCTGAGGATGTCGTTGGCGCAGTGCTCTCGAAAGCCGAACCCTATCAAATTGAATGCCTTACCCGAGTGCAAGCTACCCTCTGGCCGGTTGAGACATGGCCGGAAGTCATGCAGGCTCTGCTCCGGCACACTCAGCAATTGGAAGAATTCTTGCTGATGCGGCAGCACAGACCGATTGAAGTCTCGCTCCTGCGACTGTTAACTTGGCTGTCCAAGCGGTTTGGCCGTCAAGTGGAGCAAGGACTGTTAATCGACCTGCGCTTGACGCATCAAGAAATTGCCGAACTGATTGGTTCCAACCGAGTCACTGTCACCCGGATGCTGAGCACTTTTGAGAAACAAGGAATTATTTGCCGCCAGCGCCGCAGCTTTGTCCTTGTTCCGGACCGGCAGCCTTTCTGGTATTACGAAATCTGAACCCAAACCCCTGCTATTTTTGGGAGATTTGTGGTTTAATGTCCGGGCAAACGTGCCAAATCGCACAGCTCCCCCCCCAGCCTCCCCTTCCCAAGGGGGGGAGAACCCGGGGCCCCCCCTTTTTTAAGGGGGTTGGGTAAATTTCGGAATTGGAGTCGCGGGAATTTAAAGCCCCCCTTTTTTTTAGAGGGGTTGGGGGGAGATCCCCATTGGAGTCGCGGGGAGCAGAATCTTAGCGCTGATGGCAGGATTTGTGACTTGAATGCTTTGCCTCTAACCTAAAGAAACTGCCGGCAAACTGTTTCCCATTTCCCCCGCTCCTTCCCCCTCAGCCCGCCTGCTGTGCCGCTGCTGGCCGCAGGCCCCTAGGATTTATTCCCGTTATATAATCTTAACCACCCTACCCGCTTCTGGCTTTACAGCCCCTGCCGTTATAATCAGCACTCAACCGCACAATCTAAATTCCTTTCCAGAAGTCACCGGCTTGGCTTCCGCCGGCGGTTCGGCAATCCACACCTAAAGCGGTTTTCAGCAAGAGCGGCTATAGTGGTAAGATGGCTGCCTGCCGAGTGCCGGTCAGGGGTTGCCAGTTGCGCCCGCTCACGGGATTTAGAGGCTGACCGGCACGCCGTTTGTAATTGGGTTAATCCCCCACCAACACCCACGTCCATCAGCCCGCCAGCGGCACCGCCCGCTGCCTGCTTGCGCCCTGAATGTTGGGGAATCCCTTGGGGAGAAACCGCGAGTGCGGACAGAGGAGTTGCCGGTGTGAGCGCCTGCAGTGTAAACTTTAATTAACTTTAGAGATAATCTGGGGAATTTGTGCTAATTTCTTAAAAGTGAACCGTTACAGTAAGCTAGTTCTGACATTTGCCCCTCTGGCAACATCTCAAGTTACCGGCATATACTAGAACTGTTTACCCGATGGCAAAAGTGAGGATTGAGTGTGAGTTTAGGCTATAAAGAACGCTTGATAGTTGATGTCGGGATGCATGTGGGTCAAGATACAGAATTCTATTTAAAAAAGGGATTTAACGTCGTGGCGGTCGAAGCCAACCCCTTGGCAGTCGAAGCTGCTAAACACAGATTGAACGGCTATATTGAAAGCGGACAGTTGCAGATATTAAACGTTGGGGTGGGTTTAGAAGAAGGCTATTTTCCCTTTTATGTGAATCACACGATAAGCGAGTGGAGTTCATTTATTCAAGAAAGGGGGATGCGAGGCGGCGCTTACCATGAAATCTGGGTGAGCTGCACCAAACTCGAAACAATTTTCAAAAAAGTTGGCATTCCCTACTACCTCAAGGTTGACATTGAAGGAAAAGAGCTGGAGGCGGTTCACACACTTTACTCCTTCCAAGAGCGCCCCCGGTATGTCTCTGTTGAAGGTGGCAATGGGGGCATCCTTGAGGGTTTGCGCTGCTTGGGATATGATAAATTTAAATTTATCAACCAGGCAACCGTTCCCCAGATGAAATGTCCTTACCCCCCTCGGGAAGGGAGTTTTACAGACCATTCATTTGAGCTGGGCGCTAGCGGATTGTTTGGGGAAGAGACAGAAGGGGAGAAGCAGGGGAGAGAGATGGACATACAACAAGTG
>CAZJNL010000040.1:0-12849 GCA_964546515.1 uncultured Oscillatoria sp. | reverse complement strand
GAAAAAGCTCATGATATGGCTGATAAATTTAGGCAGTAAATCCGCCAGCTCATGTGCCAGTTCCGCTCCAACATCCGGGCCCACTGCAATGTGGGGCACTTTAAGTTCCAGGACTAGCAGAGTGATGGTGATCGCAAAAACACCGTCACTGAAAAAGTTCAGCCTCTCATTGCCGTGGGCAGCTATTACCGGCTTTTCTGTTGAAGGTTGATTTTCTCCTCCCTTATTCTCAGGCATCACTTCAGCCCCTCCTGTACAAAGTCGCCTGACGGTAACTTCCGCCTTCACCCAGCATACTCTGGTGGCAGCCTTATTTCCCCGCCGAGCTACAATTCTTTACAAACTCTATTCCTCCACAGGCGGTGGGCTATCTTCATCCGCGAATCCCTGGCTGATTTCCACAATATTGCCGTCCGGATCGGCTAGCCAGACTGTGCGCCACCCCGGAATGTAATCGTCAAAATTAAAAGGGCCGAGCGTGATTTTGGCGTCCTCGCCCATTTCCGCCAGCTTGGCATCTACGCTGTCAACTTTAAAGCCTATTTGACGAACCGAGGGAAAATTGTAGCCATCGTTGGTGGCCGGCGGTATGGGAGATTCCTCTTTGGCCTTAAACAGTTCCAGGTAGAAGGCGCAGTCCATCATCTTGAGAAAGACAATCTGCTCGCCGTCTGGAAGTTTCGCCACCCGGGCCCTCTTGAACCCAAAGTATTTGCTGTAGAACTTTTCCGTAGCAATCGGATCTTTACAAGTCAAGGCCAATTGAGAAAATATTTGCAACCCCATTGTCGCTCTCTCCTTATTATTTTGATTTTGACTATCTTTCTGCCAACATCTCCACAATCTTGCGGGCAAACAGGTGGCAGTGCCCGCCTGAACGCCCTGTCACTAAATCGTCATCCACCACTACGTCTTCGTTGGTGTAGATGGCCCCCATGTTCTTGACATCGCCCAGCAAGTTGTTGTGGGCGACAACCGGCCTCCCTCTCACCAGTTCTGGTGCCGGCGCTACCAGCCACATGCCGTGGCAGATAATCCCCTTGAGGATGCTTTTTTCCGCAAAAGCTCGCTTGAGAAACTCGGTAGCCGGTGGCAGTTTTTCGATATCATCAGTGTAGCGCAGCCGGTCTGACACCATGCCCGACGGCACAATAACAGCCGCAAAACTTTTGAGGGTTTCGTCGTCTATATCCTCGAAGCTTTCTCGACACTCAAAGTTGGCCCGATATTCGTGCCCTTGGAATGTTAGGGAGGACTGCCCCCACAAGCGGGTTATGAAATGGACTTCCGCACCTTCTTCCTTAAAGCGACGCTCGTAGTAAAATATCTCTGGCTCGTAGAAGTCGCTTTCTATAAAAATAGCAATTTTTTTCCCTTGCAGTTTCATGCTTGTTTCTCAACTTGACTCGAAACTCTTATCTGCTGCCGGCCAGCTGAGGGGCTTCTCCCCCTAAGGCTGTATTTGAGCGACAATCTTTCCCCGCACGTGGCGCTGCGAAAGCCGCACCAGCGCATCGGGAATTTCTTCTAAACTGATGACTTCGGTCAGCAGGGTGTTAATTTTCTTTTCGCTAACAAGCGATCCAAATTCCCTGCCAATGCGAGCCAAATCTTGCTGGGCTTTTTCGTCGCCCAACAGGTAGGCACCTCCCAGAGCCACATCATGCACAGAAAGCCCTTTGCTGAACGATTGCAGCCGGCTGAAATCCGGCAATCCCACAACACAGGCAATTCCACCTCCAAATGCTAGCATATCCAGACCTGCGGTGGCGCTATCGGCACCGACATTATCTACAATAGCATCAACTCCTCGCCCGTTTGTGATTGACATCACTCTAGCGGCGACATCTTCTGTATTGTAGTCTATTACTTCTGCAGCGCCCAGCTGGCGAACAAATTCAAAGTTGCGCTTGGAACAAGTAGAAATCACTGTCAGTCCCTCCCGTGCTGCCAACTGCACGGCAAACCCCCCCACACCGCCGGCACCCGCCTGGATCAGGATCGTTTTTTCGGGCTGGATGTGCAATTTGCGGTAGAGTGCCTGGTAGGCGGTAAAGCCGGCGCAAGGCAAGGCTGCAGCTTCCGCAAACGACAGATTTTTCGGCACCGGCGCGATGGTGCGGGCAGTCGTGACGTGCCACTCGGCAAATCCACCCGGCTTAGATAAATCTGCGTGATAGTATACCGCATCCCCGACGTTACAGCCGGTGACATTTGGCCCGATAGCATCTATCGTTCCCGCCACATCCAGCCCAATAATAAAAGGATACTTCCAGCTGGGAAATCCCCACGCCGCAAATTTATAATCCGCCGGATTCAGTCCCGCTGCGTGCACTTTAACGCGCACTTCACCAGAACCCGGTTGCGGAGCGGGCATCTCGGCAACGTAAAGGGTTTCAGGACTGCCTGGCCGGTCGAGTACGAGTGCTTTCATTGTCTCAGTTTCAGGGATTTTACCCTGGCAATTTCAGGCAACAGTTCTTGAGGACACCACTCCCAGTGGTGGCAACACGGTGGCCAAGTTATTAAAGAATCATTATGGCCATCTTCCTCACCCCGCTTCTAAACATTTTCTTCCCCACGCCCTCACAACATTTTCTGGACTACCTGTGAGCATTTACAGCATAAATCGACAAGACATTCGAACAGAAGGAATTGGAGAATGGGATTTTCTGGAAACGAGTTTTCATCCTTTCTAAGGAAGCTATCAAAAGCCTTAACTATACAGGAGCATTTTCAAACCGACTCTTACCTAATGTTCCACTTTTTTAAAGATTCTGAAAGGTTGAGTATTTTTACAGTTCGTCCGGCGCTGATGCCAGTACAAAAGTTGCGCCCGTACCGGTAATTTCACTAACAGATCGCTGACCTCTATAGAAATTAATTGCTGTATTTTATCCACTGGGGTACAGCCACTTGTAAAAAAGCCTGGTCATCAATGGCATGACGAAGTAAGTCATCAAGGAAACCATCAGCAGTGAAAGGATGAGCGAACTGAGCAGGGGTGGGATAACTCCAACCACCGGCCCGAGGACAAAGGTGATCGTATTGATCAGGACATAGATAGCCAGCCAGGTGACAAGTAACATTTTGTAACGGGGCGGTGGGCTGGGAAGAGGCTTGCCCGGTAGGGTAAACCAGGCTTCCATCCCCGTAAGCATCTGAACATTGGCTTCCCCTTGGACAAGCTGAGTTGTTTTATCCAGCCATTCTTGGCGAACGTCTGACTCAACCCATTTTTTTAAATTAGAATAGCGGTCAAACTTGAAAATCATAACGTATTCCGGCTGGGCATTTTTTTGCGGTCGGATTACGCTGACCCCAAGATGCCCCTCGAACTGCATCGCCTCCCGCGAAATTCCTTTAATCCACTGTTCGTAAGCTCGATCGCATCCAGGCTTCACAATCCGCGACACAATCACAGTCACCGGCAGATTTTCATCATCCACATACGAGTTCATGTGAACTATCTCCAGAGCAAGTTTGAACCGGCACAATCGTAGCACAGGCGTCTCGCCTGTGCCATCGCGTAGCGTCGCCGGCAACTGTGGCCTAAGCTATCAGCGTATAGAAGCGAATATCTGGCGCACCGGCTGCTATGCCATTAAGTTTAGCGCCCGCCTCCGTGAGATGGGGCGAATTCAAATGGGCGTCCAGCAACTCCCGACTCTCCCACTCCTCCACCACCGTAAAATCCGTTGGGTCATCCTGATTCTGCAAGACTTCGTAACGGATGCAGCCAGCCTCTTTGCGCGTAGGATCAACCACTCCAGTGACAATCGCTTTCACTTCTTCCAGTTTGTCTGGAAGCGCCACAACACGAGCCACCACCCGAACCGCTGTCTCAGACATGCTAATTAACTCCCTCAAATTCACCGTTACAGGAATAGAGAAAATTGGAAATAGGCGAGCGCCAAATTGCCATCCATTAATAAACCGGCTTTCTTTCCCTAAAAACAGCAACTTTTGGTCGCCCCGGCAAAAAGAACCCCGGTTTCTGAGATTTCAATACCGGCGCTCTAAGCTACTGTTCCATCCGGATACTGAGTCATGCCGGCAAAGTGAATAGCAATCTTGCCATCTCGCAAAACCCAGCTATCTGCAAACCGCATCGAGGCTTCCCCATCTGCAGTCTGCAATTTGATAGCCTCCACAATCATCAGCGTCGTTGGGTTTTCCGTTTCCGCCCAGAAAGCAATATCAACCTCTAGCCCGTCAATTCCCAAAATACCTTTGAAATGTTCTTTTAGCTCTTCCTGACCCCGGAAATATTTGGGCGTCTTTTCAAAACTGCTGATCAAAACAGCGTCATCCGTATATTGTTCCAAGAGAGCATCAATATCCTTTTTGAGGATTAACTCGATATGCTCTTTGTACATCCTTCCCAAGGCAGTATCAGGTGCGTGTCCCATTTTTTTATCCTCGAATTCGCGATGATTCAATTATATACCGGTCGGCAGGCAAGCGAAATTAACCGCAGAGCTTTTCCCCCCTTACCAACCCCTCCCCGCCCCCTGGAAAACGCAGAATCGCGTTCCTCTTGTTGTAGAGACGCGATAAATCGCGTCTCTGACTATTTTGCCAATAAATGACATCTCTCCCAGGCAAGGTTCAGAGAAGCGTTCACCATCTTTAGCCCTTGGCGGCTAGAATCATATCCGCCGCCTTTTCCCCAATCATAACGCTGGGGGCGTTAGTGTTGCCACTGGAAACCGTAGGCATAATCGAAGCGTCAGCAACCCGCAACCCTTCAACCCCATAGACTCGCAGCTGCGGGTCCACAACAGCCATCGCATCGCGCCCCATCTTGCAGCTACCGGCGGGGTGCCAAATCGTCGTAGCGTGACTGCGGATGTACTCTTCCACATTCGCACCAACACCCGGACAAATTTCCCCATCATTAAAATCCGCGAAAGCCTGAGTGTTCGCCATTTCGCGGCAGATTTCCACCCCCCGGATGTAAGCTTTGACATCCGTTTCGACTCCCAAGTAATTTGGGTTGACAACCGGCTTGTCTTGTGGGTTAGATGAGCGAAGCTTGACGTAACCCCGGCTCTGGGGCTGCACCAATATCGGCACAAAAATGGAGTGAGGACCCTCAAAAGGAAATTCGGCGACATCTACGAAACCAGGAATACCGGCACTGAAGTTAATTTGCAAATCGGGAGAAGCCGCTTGCATGCCACTGTGGGAGCGCGTAAACAACCCAACTTCAGCAACTGTAGTGGGAAGCGGCAATTCTGTCTTAGATTTGTAAGCCACCATCAGGCGCATGTGGTCTTGCAAGTTTTGCCCCACACCAGGCAAATCCACAACCACAGAAATCCCGTGCGATTGCAAGTGTTCTGCCGGTCCAATGCCCGACAGCATCAGGATTTTCGGCGAAAGAAAAGCGCCCGCACTCACAATCACTTCCCGCTCAGCCTTCACCTGATGGGTTTCACCGTCCTGAATGTACTCAACGCCAACTGCGCGAGTTCCTTCAAACAGCACGCGGTTGACTTCCGCCTTAGTTTTAACCGTCAAATTCGGACGGTCTAGGATTGGCGTCAGAAAACCGTCAGCGGCGCTGCAGCGCTTGCCATCCTGCGTAAAATTATACTGCATAATTCCCGCTGCAGAGTGGTCGGCACCGTTCAAATCCACATCGGGCCCGCTCTTGTATCCCAGTTCGGCTGCAGCGTTCAAAAATCCATAGGCGACAGGAGTGAGGTCGGGGCATTTCATCCCCTTCATCCCACCGCCGGCACCGTGATATTCATCCGCGCCGCCTTCATAATCTTCGGACTTCTTGAAGTAAGGCAGCACGTCCTCATAACTCCACCCTTCGTTGCCGAGGAAGTTCCAGTGATCGTAGTCGAGACGGTCGCCCCGCACATACATCATCGCGTGGACAGAACTGCCCCCACCGACAACTTTGCCCTGGATAATGCCAATCTTGCGACCGTTCAGACCGGGCTGTTCTTCGGTTTCCAGCTGCCAGTCCAAATCGCTTCCCCAGGTGTTTATGAAGCCGTTAACATAGTTGCGAGTGTGGATAAAAGGACTGTCATCCGAGGCACCGGCTTCCAGCACCAGCACGCTGGTGTCCGCGTTGGCGCTCAGGCGATTGGCCAGCACGCATCCTGTCGCACCGGCACCTATTACGATGTAATCAAATGTTTGCTCAAAGTTCATAAGACCATCCTTAAATTATGATTTCCAAACATCTGCCTAATCTCGAACAAAACCTGAAAAGGGCATCCCCTTCCCAACCTTGACTTTTTCAAAATCCGCTTTTGTGGCGGCTATCCCAGTTCCGTGTGGGGTGCGTGACGCCGTATCTATAACTCTGTACGGTGAATTGCCCTAATAGTGCGTCACGCACCCTACTATTTACCGCTATCCCAGCTCCGTTTGGGGTGCCTTCCGCTTTGAGAGGACTCTCTACGGTGAAGTGCCCTAATAGTGCGTCACGCACCCTACTATTTACAGCTTCCGGTGCGTGACGCCGCATACAAAACTCTGTGCGGTGAACTGCCCGACGAGAACGCACCTTAATCTTTAACTTTGCGGTGGATGGTATTTGTAAGGGAAGGGGCGGCGGTGATTGATAATTTTATACTCCACATTCCCAAAAAGCAAAGCGCGGGAGTAGAAATTCGGCAGCGCCGGCGAGCCAAATTCCAGCATCGGATAGGGATACGGGCCCACTTCTGGCATCACCGAATTAATCGCCGGCATGCTGGCTTTATCCAGCTTTTGCATTTGTGACTCGGTGAGCGTGAAATCGCAAGCGCCGATATCTTCTTTGGCTTGCTCAACAGTGCGAGCCGAGAAAATAGGTATGTTAACAACCGGCTTCTGCATCAGCCAGCGCAAGCAAACCTGAACGGGTGGCTTGCCGATTTCATCAGCAATCTTAACCACCTCATCCATAATTGCCAAATTCCGCTTCGTCGCCTCGCTCCAGAAAACGTTTTTATTGGGGTCAACATGCTCCACGAGCCGGTACAGCTGGTTCGGGTCTAGCTGACCCCGGTTATATTTGCCTGTTACCAAACCGCCGGCTAGCGCAGACCAAGACACCAAACCGATGTCCAGTTCCCGCGACATGGGCAGAAATTCCGGTTCGCAAGAGCGCTCCACAATACTGTACTCTAATTGCGTGCCGATAAAAGGCGTCCAGCCTTGGAAATCCGCCATCGTATTCGCACGCGCCAGCCACCAAGCCGGAAAATTCGACGCCCCCACATAGAGGACTTTCCCTTGGCTGACCAGATCGTTTAGAGCCCGCAGAATCTCGTCGATTGGCGTCGTGTAATCCTCAATGTGAATCCACAGCAAATCGATATAATCTGTTTTCAGCCGCTTCAGAGAGCCTTCCACGGAGCGGAACATGTTCTTTCGGTGATTTCCGCACCCGTTGGGGTCTTTGCCCTCCGACATCCCGTCAAAGAGCGAGTATTTCGTCGCGATTACCAAAGAGTCGCGGTTGGGATGGATAAACTCCCCTAGAAATTGCTCCGACTGACTTTCCTGGTAGCGGTTGGACGTGTCAAGAAAGTTCCCCCCCGCTTCCACAAACGTATTAAATATTTTCTGGCTTTCCTCTTTATCAGAGCCTATGGAACCCCAGATCGTGCCGAAGGTTCCGCATCCCAAGCACAGCTCAGAAACCCGCAGCCCGCTCCTACCTAATAGCTTGTACAGCATGAATTTTATTTGTCTTTAATGTGTGATTTCCCGAATCAGGTGGCCTGTTTAAATTTGACAGAACCCTCACAGTATATTGTATGAATCGACAGTGAGCGTCTGAATCACTGGCTTTCCCGTCGCCGGCTCTCGCTTCACCGCCCAAGTTTGATAAGCCTCCCAAAGCACCCTTTCGCTATTGGCAGCCGGTGGCTTCCACGTATTCGCTTGCCACTGAACCGCCACCTTAACACCTGCTCGGTCGCCTTTCGGTGTGACGCTGAACTCTTTTATGCTATGGACTTCATTAAAGAAAGTAACTAGAACACGTTCATACCAGCTTTTGAAGCCGTCAAAGCCATAAAAAGGCCCCTCAGGCCAGTTCATTTCTAAACCTTCCGAAGCCAGCAGGGAAACAAATTCCTCTGGCGGGGCGTGTTCGTCTAGTTTCTTGTACCACTCATCAGCCAGTTCCCGCACTTCCGCTTCGGTTAGAGGTGCCGCATCGCTCATCATTTCCTCCTATGTTTGCAGGAGGCGCTGAATGCGCCTTACAACCTTGCGCAACTGAGAGCAGCCTTAAAGTTTGGCCGAACCTTCGTAGTATTTGAGTTCGTCAACAATGTAGGTCAGCACAACCGGATTTCCTGTCTCGGGATCGGGCTGCACCTCCCAAGTTTGATAGGCATCCAGAACAATCCGCTCGCTGAACGGTGCCGGTGGCTTCCACACGGAAGCTTCCCACTTGACCACCACCTTGAGCTCTGCCTTCCCGTCCTCTTTTTGGGTCACGTTCACTTCCTTCAAGGTGTGGACTTCATCAAAGAAGATATTTATCACCCGATCGTACCAGCCTTTGAACCCATCAATGCCTTCCACTGTCGCCTCAGGAAAAACCATTTTTACCCCTTCTTTCGCCAGCAAGGGCACAATCTCTTCCACCGGCGCGTGCACGTCCAGTTTCTTGTACCAAGCCGCTGCCATTTCCTGGATTGCAGCCTCTGTTAAAGGTTGGCTCATAATTTTATTTCCTTTTCTTAACTCAACAGTCTTAACAGACTCGGTTCTGCCGAGATCCAAATTGCTACTTCTACTTTAAAGTTTTAACTCAGATTTACCCCGAAAATATGGAAGAAAATCTTAAGAATTTGCCGCCGTGATTTGCAATACAAACGGGTGGCTTCTCGGTTGCCAAAAGGCTGACACGGCATGCGTCCTGACGCTGCTGCGCCACCGCCAGATTAAGGGTATGCCGGTGTCCGGAAGTGTTGAATTGGAAATCCGTCTCCGTTGTGCCTCTTTAGCCAACAGGTTGCACAGGGGGGGTAACAGCCCCTAGGACAAAAGGTCAAATCCTCTTATATCCGGTCATACCGATAGTGTTTGGAAACAGGAGGTAAGGCTGTAGAGACGCATTGAAGGCACCCCTAGCAACATCACCCCCCTAATATCAACAAACGATACATCCGGATATTATAATAGATAGGGGCCAGCTCCCCAAGGCCGGCCCGGGCTTGTTAGTAAAAGCGCTCGCCAATAAACAGCGGATCGGTTGGGCGCGACAGTCCATCCGTGTCGGCAGCCGCATCCGGCAGACCCACTGTCATAGGAGTGCTGGCTGCCAAAGTCACAGTGCCGTCCGGGTTGCTCGTCACCGTGTACTGCGTGACAGTACCTGCAGCATAGTTGGTGCCGAGGATCAGTCCGTCGGGGCTGATGTCGATGTCACCGGCACCGCCAGCACCGAGATCCAGCTGCCCCGCAACCGTCGGCGCATCCTCCAGGGGGTGCACATTGTCAATGTTGTAGGCCCACATTTGACTGTTGCCAGGAGCCACCGGATCTCCCGTCACTGGGTCTACTGGGTTAGCGATCTCAGAGGGAGCGTCATTGACATACAGCCGACCATCGGGCCCGAATGTCAGAGAAGAAACAAAATTCAGACCCGTAATGCTGCGGGCAACGTCTTGTTCCCCCGTGTTCGGATTGTACACCCGGATCTCAGCTTGCCCTAATTGAGGGGCCTCCACCGCTGGAGTAGCTGGGTCATCTGGGTTTGTCGGCGGATTAACAGCCACATACAGGCGGCCATCAGGCCCGAAGGCCAGGTCAGTCAAGCGCTCCGCAAGGGCATCCCCGCTGAATGACAGCACCAAACCATCTGGAGCGCCATTCCCATCGAGATCGTCCGTATCAAATGTCCCCTCGGAACCGTCAAACCGGAGGACGCGCTCATTCCCCGCGTCAATAACGTAGAGGTCGTTATTAGACCCCCGGGTGAGAGCGGTAGGAGAGTTGAGCGGCGTGCCGTCGAGGCTGGCGGTGGGGTTGAGGTCGCCGAAGACACCTATATAGTCGCCGGTTAACGAGTTGAATTCCAGCACCTGATTCGTTTGCGTGCTGCTAACCAGGATGTGGCCGTTCAGTCCCATAACCGCGCCACCGATGCCTTCCAGCGGGATACTGTCAGCACCGGCCTGTTCTTCACCTATATAGAACAGGAAATTCCGATCTTGATCGTAAGCCGCCAGCGCGTCAGCGTTGTCCGTGGCGCTGGCACCGTCAGTATTGCTGCCCACCACAAACGCCACTTGGTCAAAGCGCTCGTGGGGAGTATTTAACTCGTCGTAGCTGTTTTTCGTGAAGACGAATTCCGGCGTAGTCGGAAGCAGCAGCCGGCTGCCAGCAGTGGACACATCACCGAATGGCCCTTGGTAGATACCCCGGTTGGGGTTAGCTGGATCGGGGGTGTAGGCGCTGAACTCACTGCCGGCAACCGGAGCTCCCAGCTCATTTTCAAACGAGTTCCCCACATACAGCCTGCCGTCTGGCCCGAATCCGATGCCAGAGAGCACCAAACTCTCGCGATTGGCACCTTCTGGGGTAGCAGGGCCATTATTCGGGTCTTTCAGGTCAGCATAAACCCCCAGGAATTGCCCAGCGTTGGGTTTAGTCGGACCGGCATACTTGAGAACTTCGCCCGTCAGGGCGCTATTCACATACATGTCGAGGTCTGGCCCAAAGGCAAAAGCGCTCGTTTCGTTCAGTCGCGTTGGCTGACCGTTCAGATTGGTGTACTCAAAGCCGTTGCTGGCATCGCCAAAAATGCCCAAATCAGCATACTGCCCGGTGCCAATAAGCGTTCCGGGGGCTTCTCCGTTGGGGCCGACTTGACCGGGCCCGACAAACCGCAACACCGCACCCTCACCGTTGCTTTCGTCCTCATCCGGGTCAGAAAGGATGCTGGTGACGTAAATATTCCCGTCCGGGCCAAAAATCATCACCGTGAAATCTGGCTGCGTGTTGCCCGGTCCGGGAACCATGAAGTTGCCTTGGGCACCGTTAGGGCGAACGCCAAACGTACCCAGGAACTGTCCCGTTTCTCCGTCGTACTCCAAAATTTGAGAAGTGAACCCGCTGGAAACGTACAAGTTTTGCTTGTCTCCGTCGTTGGCGGCGCTCGATGGCCCGAATTTCAGGCCGGTGGGAATAAACAAACCCGGTACTGGTGTCACCCCAACATCAACCGCTGGGTTAAACGGTGCCCCAGTCGCGGGATTGATGAACGAGCCCAAGCTGCCGGTGTCAGGGTCAGCTATCGGTGTCGGTGGGTTTTGCGAAAAGTCAAGAAAGACGAACGCATCGCCAAAAGCGTCAGTCACTCCATTGTTGCCGTCCCCACTGAATCCGTTCTGGCGCTCGCCAATGAATTCGCCAGAAACCCCGTCGTACTCCAAAACGGCATTAATAATTTGTCCGTTGGCTCGGTTGAGGCCCATGCCGATATACACGTTCCCGTTTGGCCCGTAAGTCAGGCCGATTGGGCCGATGAATTCCGCCGTGTCGCCGCCATTCGCCTGACCCAAGACGCCCATGAAATTACCTTGCTCGTCGTAGGCCAAAAGCTGGCTGTTGATCTGGCTGCCAGCGACAAAGAAGGGTGCGGCGTGCCGGGTTTCGCCCGGTTCGGGCGACAAGGGGAAAGTCGCACCCGGTCGCAGCGCGTTCACTGTCCGGATAGTATCGACGATCACTTGGTTGGACTCGATCTTCCCATCTGCGCCCACCGTAATCCAGCTGGAAAGGTCAAGGTCATAGGTCTGGTTCGTCTCTATGGCTGTTGCGCCGGTCTCTTGCAGCTGCACCAAAACCCGGTTGCCTTCCACATAGGTGTCTTGGATGGTGATGGTTCCCTGCTGCACTACGTTGCTGAGCGGCCTCAATAGTTCGTTGAGAATCGGGCCGGCATTGCTGAAATCCGCTGCCAGAGGCTGCCCGTCAGAGGTGAAGCCTTGAGCGGCACCCACATAAGGCAGGAAAGATGGCCCGCCAACAGCAAAGCTCCAAGTGGCATCGGGCGCGTTTAAACCGGCAGCTGTAGCCACATCCCCGCCAGCCAGTGCTGTCCACATCTGCTCCGCCACAGAGCGTGCTGTGGCTGGATCGACACTCTCATCAATAGGGGCCAGCTCTCCTGTCAGCGGGTCATCCGCTGGGATGGCAGGTGCCGGTTGGTCGGCAATGGCTGCCGCTACGGAATAGCTATTAAAGTAGCCGTCCAGTGATGAGATCAGACCTTGGTCATTTACCCTCACCAGGTAGGTATAGTCAGATTCAAACGTTTTACCAGTTTGAGTGGCTGCACCATTTTGTCTGACCCGCACCGCGATTTTGCTCGGATCGTCCGGGTTGGGGATAAATTCCAGGGGTTCAAAATCGCGCGGGAAATAGTTGGCCACCAGGCTGCGGAAATAAGTTCCCACCGCAAACGTCTGATCTGTGGGGTCAGTTTCTTCTTTGCCCACATAGTCGTTAGCAAATTGGACTCTGAGACGATCTCCTCCATGAATGCTCCAAGTGACATAAACATCATTTATCGTGTCATCATCTATCAGCAAGTCCAGAACGGCGTCAATCTGGTTGGGATTGGCGGCTAACACCTCTTCGTAAGCGTCAAACAGCGCCTTCACCGCACCAATGTTGCCAACTCCGAGGGCAAAGGTGTCGCTGGCACTTTCACCGGCAGCGTCGGTGGCGGTGACGGTGATATCCAGGCTGTCCACATCGGCACTTGTTGGCGTGCCGCTGAACGTGCGGGTGGCGGGGTCGAAGGCCAGCCATGCCGGCAGTGCCGTCCCATCTTCCAGAGTGGCTGAATAGGTCAGTGTGTCGCCA
>CAZJNL010000039.1:3273-13203 GCA_964546515.1 uncultured Oscillatoria sp. | reverse complement strand
AACACTGAGGTGATCGTCGCCGGAATCGACAGCGGGAAAAGCAATCTGGTATTGCCATTTCCCGGCAGTATGGCAGCAAACTCCGTGGAATTTTGGTAGTAGTATCCAGGTTTTGCAGGAGGCGGAGTGGCCACACCAATGCCGGTGGAGCTAACCCTAAGCGGACCGACATTGACCGAGGCAATCTCCGCCACCGGCTCTGAGTAAGTTTGGGCATATGCCGGTTCATAGTAAGGTTGGGCATATGCCGGTTCATAGTAAGGTTGGGCATATGCCGGTTCAGCGTAGGGTTCCGCGTATGCCGGTTCCGAGTCAGGTTGCGCGTATGCCTGCTCCGAGTCAGGTTCGGCGAGGGGCAGTTCTTGCAGCGAAGGCAAATCCAGACCGGCAGCTGTTTCGCCTGGAGCGGGAACAAGAGTGGAAGTTGCCGGTTGCGGTTTCCCCCCGCCCCGTTCCGACAAAACCACCGAATTTGGCGGCTCGTAATTTCTCCCCGCACCAGTGCTGAGGCTGGTGGAGTCTATGTAAACATTGCTGTAGTCTATAGGTGCCGAGGCGTTGGGCATAGCTTCCGCACCCACCTCAGGCCACTCTTCGGGCGCGGATGTTTCTGCTACAGGTTCTGCCGGATTCTCTGCGGCTGGGACTTCTTCTGTGGCCACAGGTTCCGGCACCCACCACTCCGGTGCTGGTGGGGGTGCGGGCGGCTCTGGGACTGGTTCCCCGGCCACAGGTGGCGGTGGCGGTGGCGGTGCCGGTGCGGCTGGCACTTCTTCTGGCACGGCTTCCACACTCACTGGCTGCTGGTAGACAGTCGTACCGACAGCCGCCTCCGGTAAAGACCGGCTTTGAGCCCAAACCATACCACTGCTGAGCATCCCGATACTGCCAATCCAACTCAGTCCCCGCACCAGCGGGCTGTAATTAGAACCCGGCTTTGCTGAACGTTGCTGCATAACATCCCCACATTAATTTTGGCCACACTGGTTGTGTTTTGAAATCGTTTCACTGCTCTGCTAAGAGTCAAGCACTCTTTTATATTTTAGATAATGATTTCAGATTGCAAGGGAATCCCAAATCCTAGCCTCCCAAATCCAAAATTTCCTGGCTGATAGCTGGCGACTGGTGCTGATAGTTTATTACCATATAATTGGTGGAAAATACAGGGAAGTCCGAGAGGGTTCCTTCAAAGGCGGGCACGGAACTCTTGATTCTGACTCCCTCTCACCGGGAGCATCCCACTTTTGTATTCTGGCACAGGGCCTGCCACGCAAACTTTCGCCCGAAAATCCCTGCCTCTTAAAAACCCGCGCAGGCGGGTTTCGTCTGATGAGCCGCGATTTCTAATCGCCTGGATATATTTGCAAAAACGGGATGCTCCCCTCTCACCCCCACTCATCCCACCCCAAGCGCCCAATCGCGTCAAAAGCTCTGACGCTGACCCAACCCTAACGATTGTAGCCCAGAGTGATTGTACCCGGTTTGAGGCGAATTTCACCGGCTGGCCCCGGCAGCTGGCTGGACTCCGCCGAATCGGGGGGGAAGCGGACGAGCAGCTCTAAGGTGGGAGAGACGCCGGTGACAACCCCCGCACGCCCGTCCACTACAACGGGCTGACCAATATTCGTTAGCAGTTCCAGGTACGACGGCAGCAAACCTGCTATTCCTTCCCGTGCGGCTTGCTGGTATCCGGAGGCTAATCCCAGCAGCGTCACCGCTGCCAGCATTTCCAGGGAGGGTATTGGTGGTGGGAGGAGGTTGGCTTGGAAGGATTGCAGATTGATGCCGGTGGCAGGAACCTCGTTGGCCCAGTTGATGCCGGCACCCACCACAGCCTTGACGATGAAGCCACTGCGGGCTCTGGTTTCGGTGAGGATGCCCCCTAATTTGCCACCGGCCAGCACTAGGTCATTGGGCCACTTCAGCCCGGCGGGAATGCCGCAGTTTCGCAGGGCTCGCGCAATTCCCCACGCGCCGCACAGAGTCAGCTGGGCGCTGTTTGACAGAGGCAGGTCGGGCTCAATGGCCAGAGACAGGTACAGCCCGCCGGCACCCGACTGCCACTTGCGCCCCCACTGACCCCGCCCTGCTGTTTGCTCTCGCGCCATGCAAACTGTCAGAGCACCAGCCCCTCGGTCGATTAGCTCCCACAGCGTCTGGTTCGTGGAGGCGAGCCGGTCAAAAATATGGATGGAAAATTGCCCGGGAGTCGGGCCTGACATCGATTCATTAGCGGACTGGAGGGCTGCCTCCAAGCCTTCAAGACTCAATCCCACTGCAGTTATTTCGCTAAAGCAATCCACAATTATACCAAAAGTGGTTAATATCGTCACAAAACTTTACATTTTGGCTTAAACGGTAACAGACTTAAGTAAAATTGCTTAGGCAGACAGGAGTCGTTCTGTCCAGGTCTGTCTTCAGTTTAATTATCTTCACCTACTTAGTCAATCATCTCGTTCTGCACGCAGCGGATTCAAGTCTGCCTTTCGGGGCGCTCCCCGCTTACCGTGCTATTTAACTTTCTTTAGATTCCCGCACAATTCTTAATATTTTTGGCGAAACAAAGCGCCAAATAAAGATACAAAAATTTATCTAAAAAAAATCCTTTCGTGTCAGAATAAAAAGTCGAAGTTTGTAAGTCACGAGATAAAATTGTGAAACCCTCCCGGTACAACATTTTTGTTCCCCTGCGTCAAGAGCGGGTGCTGGCCTACAACGGGTTTACCGGTGGATTGGCCCTGTGGGAGAAGCCGGAACAAGAAACCTATCAGAAGCTGGCGGACGGTTTAGCCGCCAATCTTGCCGATCCGGTGGTGCAAAGTCTCGTCTACGGTGGCTATTTAGTCCCTAACTATGTGGATGAATTGGCGGTACTTGAGGAGCAATACAAAGCCCATCGTTTCAACCCTGGGACAATGACTCTGACGATCGCCCCCACACTGGACTGCAACTTTGGCTGTGACTACTGCTTCCAGGGACAGGATAAGCCGGTGGATGTGATGAGTATAGAGGTGCAGGATGCCATCATCTCCCTGGTGGAACGCGCCGCCCCGGGCATCAAACAATTGGGCATTGCCTGGTATGGGGGAGAACCCCTGTTGCGACCCAAAATTATTGAAGCCCTATCCGATCGCCTGATAGAAGTGTGCGATCGATACGGGATCGGTTACACCGCCATGATGGTGAGCAACGGCTACCGGCTGAATGTGGAGGTAGCAAAATCCCTCTACAGCCGTCGCGTCAAAACCATCCAAGTCACCCTAGATGGGACGCCAGAATACCACGATAGTCGTCGGGTGTTGCTTTCTGGTAAAGAGACGTTTGAGAAAATTGTCGAAAACCTGAAAGCCGTGGTGGACGACGTGCCCATCATGTTGAGCATTCGAGTCAACATCGACCACCGCAACCGAGAACAGATCAAACATCTGTTGGATCTGTTAGCAGAACAAGGGTTGGGACAGCGAAATAACTTCAAAGTCTATTTTGCCCCAGTGGAAGCCATGACCCAAGGGTGTCACTTAGTCGAAGATGTGACAATGGGCAAATCTGAGTACGGTCAACTGGAAGCCGAACTCTATCGCTACGGGTTCGAGAAAGGTCTGACCCAACTGCCCTATCCGCCCCGTTTTCACGGCACCTGTGCGGCGGTGAAGCCCAAAGGATTAGTGATAATCCCGTCAGGCAATATCCATAAATGTTGGGATACGGTGAACAATCCTCTCTACGCCGTGGGCAGCATTTTTGATATTGATGCCCTGAAAGAAAGCAAACTGATGCAGGAGTGGTTAAAGTGGACACCGTTTGTCAACGACACCTGTCGCAACTGCAAACTGCTGCCCAACTGTGCCGGTGCTTGTGCTTATAAGTTTATTCACGCCGAGGACACGCGAGGGGAAGCTGCGGTGTTGCCCTGTCCGAGTTGGAAGTACAACATCAAGGAACGCTTAGTGTTGCGGGCGGTGAAAATGGGGGCAATTACCCTTGATGACTATGACCCAGAAGCAGTAAAAACTGAGCCATCAGAACTCTGTGCTGATGTCCAAGTTGCCGGTCAAGCGTTGCCAGACAAGATGGCAGCCATGTACGCATTGGCGGCCAAGTAGCCGGCTGCAACGCACAACCTTTGAGATTTATTATGCCATTGTAATGAGGGAAGAGCTTTATGCAGTACCTAGTGAAACCGATTGTTAACCATTCAGGAAATTCCCCTTTATTTTATCAGGGCACTGCCCGGCCCAATGTTAATCGTACTTATGCCATCACGTCTCTCCGAAGTAAATTCGTTCTTACTCTATCAAACGGAGTAATCACTCAACAGAAATGGACGGGAAGCGATAACCAGAAGTGGAAAATAATCCCCTTGGGCAATAACGAGGATGCTGGCAACTTTAAGTTTAAAGGCACCTGTAAGATTGAATGCGTAGCTAGCGGGAAGGTCGTGGAAGTTCCTCATAGCAATACTGCCGACGGAGTCCAGCTGGGGGCTTGGAACTGGGGTAATACTAACAATCAAAAATGGCGACTGGTGGAGCTGGATGGGGGAGCATATCGGATTGAGAGCATCCACAGCGGCAAAGTGATGGATGTTCGGGATGGATCGCTGAATGAGGGAGTTGCAATCCAGCAGTTCCAGTCCCACAATGGCGACAATCAAAAATGGCTGTTGAGCGAAGTGACATCGGGTATCAATGGAGCTTTGTTCGAGAAAAAGGCGACTGTATACAAAAATGATAATTTCAATCCGCCTTTTCAAGAAATCGGTCCTGGCACCTACGACATGGGGGATCTGACGTTTGGCAACGATGAGATTAGCTCCGTGAGAGTCCCCGAAGGTCTGCGGGTAATCATGTACGAGCATGCGAACTTCAAGGGCGATAAGCGGATGCTTGTCCGGGATTATGACTTTTGGGCCAGCGGAGACCCCTTCAACGACAAGACTTCTGCGATTCTGGTTGAAGAGGTAGCTACCTTCTATCAACACGCAAATTATGGCGGCAAAAAACTGATTCTGGGGATTGGACGCTACGACCTCACCAAAATAGGCGGATCAGCAGGCACTCCCTCCTATGGAACAGGAGACTTTGACATCAATTGGAAAGATGTAATCTCTTCCATGAAAGTGCCATCCGGTCTGATGGTAATTTTATACGAAGCCGCCGATTTCACTGGCCGAAGCTGGGTGTTTAATGAAAATGTCCCCGACTTTAGTCAATACATCTACCCAAGCGGCGTTTCGGCGAACGACAAAATCTCCAGTATCGTCATTAAAGCTTTAGGTGTCGTCATTCCCGATAACGTCCTCAACTTTGGAGACACCATCTCCCTCAAGTCTTATCATGGTCGTTGGATGTCAGCGAACAGCAACGGAAATCTCGAACAACAGCCCCGATATGACAGTTGGGAAAAGTTCACGGTCATCCGCGCTGGCGATACCCAGTACAACGGTATAGTCAGCTATGGCGATATCATCGCGCTGAAAAGTAATGCCCACAATAAGTACATCAGTGCCGAATCTAATGGAAATGCCACAGCCCGAGTTAATCAGCTTGACAGCTGGGAGAAGTTCGTCATCGTGCGGGCTGGCGAGACCGCGAGCAACGTTTTTGTTAGCAAGGGGGATAAAATCGCGCTGAAATCGTTGCCCCATAGCAAATATCTAGCAGGGAAAGATGGCAGCAGCAACTGGATAGTGTCAGCAAACGTCACTGAGCTTAAGGGTTGGGAGACGTGGACGATAGACAGCGATATCAAGCCTCAAAACACTCCCAATGAATCGGGCGCAGTGACTTCCGTGTGCGGTCTAAATGCTTGCCCCAACGATATCTGCGGGGCGGCAGCCTGTGGCGCAGCCGCCGGGTTTGCCAATGTTTGTGGTGCTGATGTTTGTGGCGCAGCCGCCTGCGGTGTTGCTGGCAGCTTAGTCTCTGCCTGTGGTGGAGCCGCCTCCGGCATAGCGGTGTGCGGTCTGGATTTTGCCGGTGCTGGTGTCAGCGGGGCTTCTGCCTGTGGTGCAGCCGTATCGGGCATAGGGGCTTGCGGCGCTGATGCCTGTGGTGCTGCCGCCTGTGGCGCTGCAGCCTGTGGCGCTGCCGCCTGTGGCGCTGCCGCCTGTGGTGCCGATGCCTGTGCTGCTGATGCTAGTGGCATCGGTGGTGGCGGTGCCCATGCGTGTGCTGCTGATACTGGTGGTATAGATTTCTGTGGTGCCGATGCCTGTGCCGCTAATGCCTGCGCCATCAACTTGTGTCCGGCGGATGCCTGCGCTGCTGATGCTTGTGCCATTGATATCATCCCAATCATCCCCGGTATCTAAAGTAATGTTTCGGTAGCGATGAATCGCTTTAGGACTTACGCACGACCACGAAAAAAACCGGGTTTCTGGTCTACTATCGAGAGCTGAAAGCCAAGAGAGCTGGTGAAGAAACCCGGTTTCTGCGTAAGTTCTACGTTTCTAAAGTCCGGGGCAATCCCAAATTGCTCCGGCATCTCATCCTAGGCGATTGGTCATTAATCCCCCACAGCGTCAAAATCAGAGGAACCATGATCCATCTCATCTATATGCCCTTCGGCTCCATTACTCATCCCCCTCTAGCGCTGGGACTTTTCAAAGCTCAACTTGCCGAAGCAGGCATTCCCAGCCGTGTCCACCACTTCAACCTGAACTTTGCCCGAAAAATCAACTTTGGCTCCTACGAAACCATCGCCCTATTTAAAGGAGTTCACACTCAAGTCAGCGAATGGCTGTTTGCCGAGCAACCGTGGATGGAACCTGTAGGACCTTCCGCCGATCGGTTCCTGGAACTCTGTGGGGAAGAATTGGGCAGCGTTCCGAAAGTGTCCGATCCCAAAGCCTGGTTGCGCCTAATCCGCGAACAAGTGGTGCCAGCTTTCTTGTGGGAATGTGTGGAGCGCATCCGCGCCGCAGGGGATGTAAAAGTAGTCGCTTTTAGCTGCACCTTCTTTCAAACTATCCCCTCTCTAGCTTTGGGGCGGTTGCTTAAACAGGTGTTCCCTGATGTTAAGCTTCTTTACGGCGGTGCCTGCTTCCACGACGAAATGGGTGATGAACTGATCCGCAAGATACCCTGGATTGATGCTGTTTCTGTGGGTGAAACGGATGATGTAATTGTCCCGCTGTTCCAAGCACTCTTAGAAAACCGTCCGCCAGAAGGTTTGCAAGGCATCCTCTATCGTCATGGCAGCGATGAAGTTAAGGTTGCCGCACCCTATCAACCCGTAACAGCTGAAGTTCTCGACGCTCTACCCCCGCCAAATTTTGATGACTTTTTCACCGATGCTGCGGCGGTAGGTTTGCTCAACAATCCCCAGTGGCAAAAACTGCTGTTTCTCCCCTATGAAAGTTCCCGTGGCTGTTGGTGGGGGCAGAAGCATCACTGTACGTTTTGCGGACTCAATGCCGATGGCATCGGGTATCGCGCTAAATCAGCCCAGACTGTGCTGCGCACTTTCGAGAGTTTTGCCCAACGCTACCCGCTCGCCCGCGCCTACCGGGCGACGGATAATATCCTGCAAAACAGCTATTTCCAGGAGTTGCTGCCCATTCTCGCCAAAAAACCGTTCGGCGAAGATTTGCAACTGTTCTACGAGGTGCGAGTTACTCTCACCCGCGAACAGATTAAGGCAATGGCGGATGCGGGGATTACCTGCGTGCAGCCAGGAATTGAGAGCCTCTCCAACCACTTGCTGCGCCTGATGAACAAAGGCACCACCGCTTTGCAGAACGTGTTTTTCCTCAAGTGCTGTCGCGAGTGCGGCATCCTCGTCAACTGGAATAACCTGATTCGCATTCCAGGGGAGAGACAGGAAGACTATCTCCAGATGGAAGACTGGATGCGCAAACTGGTGCATTTGATGCCGCCTGCGGGGGGTTCTCCCAAAATTGAGTGCCATCGCTTCAGCCCCTACTTTAACGAGAAAGAGCGCTGGATGGAAAGTATCCAGCCCAGTGCTTGGTATGGGGGACTGTTTCCGAGCGATCGCTTCGATTTATCCCGCCTCGCCTATTATTTCGATGCCCAGTGGAAAGACACTCTCGCCCCGGAAGTCTATGACGGGGTAGTGGCAGTTGTGTTAGATTGGATTCGCATCTGGCGGGAAGCGCGAGAACTGCCCAGACTGATGTATTATTATACACCAGATGGCGGACTGTTTGTGGAAGACACGCGCTGGGGTCGAGCGACTATCTCGACATTTAATGCGGCTGAAGCTAGCGTCTATCAGGCAATCGACAGCCCGATTACGTTGAAACAGTTAATGAAAAAACTTCAATTAACGCCAGGAGCTTCCCTGACTCCTGCAGAAGTTGAAGCTGTTTTGGAACGGTTTATCAGTGCTGAGTTAGCCTTGAGGGATGAAGGATTCTACCTGGGAATTGCCGTCGCCGCCGGCACTGTCGATCCGCCCTTCGAGTTCCGGCGCTGTCAGTTTGCCAAGGAGCCGGCTAACCAACTTTCTGCAAGTAAAAAGAAGCCTGAAGTTGCACAGATATCTTAACAGGTGCAGTTTTGGCATAGAGCAACTCATATCCTGTCCGCTCAATTGAGCGCAATCAACCGTTTCCCCCCTGCCCCCTTCTCTACCCGGGAAGGGCGAGCCAGAAAAGCGATTATAGCGGTTCTCAATTTGATAAGTCTCTTGTAGAGACGCGATTTATCGCGTCTCTCCCCTCCCCGAGGTGGCGCGAAAGCAAAAAATGTACCGCACTGATATGATAAATGTTATATATCCCCCCCTTTCCCCAGCAGGGAAGGAGGGGAGTAGGGGCGTAGGGGCAAGAGGGGGCAAGGAGCAAAGGGGGTGATATTTTTCAGATTAACCAACCGGAATTAGAATCTGCCTTCCGATAGATTGAGCGCCGCAGCCCAACGCAGCTACTCTATTTTCCACCTTCGGACAGAGGGCGCTGCTTCTCGATACAGGGTATGGTAGTAAGGGCTTTAGCCCTTACTACGATCGGGATTTTCAACCCAGGGATATCTCGCTAAACGGAACGGTTTCTTCAAAAAACTAGATTTGTCGGGGTGGGTGGGTTGCGGTTATTTTCGCTCGCTTACTTCATGGGAATAAATGGGATAAGGTAAAGTCAATGGATGGATTAATGTTGGGATTAGCGATCGCCGTAGGGGTGGGGGTGACAACGGGGGTAAGTCTTTGGGCGTTTTTTAACGTCTTTCTAAAACGCATGCGAACCGCTGGAGAGCAGCGGATGCGGGAGCGTTTTACAGACTCACAGATTGTCCGAAAAGACCTAACCGCCAATTTTTTTGGTCTTCAATCGCGAGGCGCGGGGCAAATTCGCGGCAATGGGGTGCTGGTGCTGGCACGCAACGAGCTGTGGTTCAGCCGCTTCATGGCGCGGGAGGATCTGAGCATTCCTCTGAAGACGATCCAAGGAGTGCGTCTGGTGGATTCCCACCTCGGCAAGCGGATACTGAACCGCCAGCTTGTTTGGGTTCAGTTTCACACACCGGCGGGTTTGGATGCCGTCGCTTGGGCAGTTGCCGATCCCAGTGGCTGGAAGCAAGCGATTGAATCTTCACTACCGGCACGATGAATTATATCATGTCGTGTCCATTAAGCTTGGCTCCTTGGATGTTTCAGCTGTCCAAAGGGCTTACATATGCCCCACGCTCAATACTCTCGCACTCGTTTCACCGGCACCCCCCCTGCGCCTACCCCGGTTCGGTTAACCGCATGTGGAGTTACGGAAAACCGAAGCAAGAGCGCAATTTCAGGAAAACCTGCAACCGTCACCCCCCCAAATAACAGCAGAGGGGGATTTCAGTTTTGCCACCCACTACCTACCCCGTCTATGTTCGGTTTACCGCAGGCGGAATTACGGGAAACCGACAAGGGCAATTTCAGGAAAACCTGCAACCGTCACCCCCCCAAATAACAGCAGAGGGGGAT
>CAZJNL010000039.1:0-3173 GCA_964546515.1 uncultured Oscillatoria sp. | reverse complement strand
TTCAGTTTTGCCACCCACTACCTACCCCGTCTATGTTCGGTTTACCGCATGCGGAATTACGGGAAACCGAAGCAAAAGTGTGGGTCTTGTATTAAAATCGAGGTTAAGAAACCGGGTTTCTCTCCCGCTCAAAACTAATTTTTATTAAGCTAAAATAAACCCGGTTTCTGAGGGCTTCAAAAGAAGGCAATACCAACTCTATAGGCACTTATTATAACATAAAGCGGGGTTCTATTAGGCATAAGCTTGAGGTCTGCATTTTTAATAATTTTCAGCTCGCCTGCTGTTTTCCGTTCCGCTTTCTTGAACTGGCTGTTGTCTATTTACTCACCGACGCTGCGGCGAAAAGCTTCCCCCAGCAACCGCCGCACCGGCAGCGCCATGACGCTCAAAGATTCAGTGCTGCCGGTGCGCCGCGCGATCGGATCGGGGTTTTCGCCAGCAGAGCGCGTAAACTTCTGAACTGCAAACACAATATTAGCAAGCAACCAAACAGCAATTATACAGCAAAATATGGGAGGTTGAAGCAAGTTAGCTTGGAAGGATTGCAGAGTGATGCTGGTGGGAGGAACCTCGTTGGCCCAGTTGATGCCGGCACCCACTACAGCCTTGGCGATCAAGCCGCTGCGGGCCCTGGTTTCGGTGAGGATACCCCCTAATTTGCCACCGGCCAGCACTAGGTCATTGGGCCACTTAAGCAGGGCGGGAATGCCGCAGTTTCGCAACGGCGGGGCGCTATTTGACAGAGGCAGGTCGGGAGCAATGGCCAGGGACAGGTACAGTCCGCCGGCACCCGATTGCCACCTGTGGGGCATTAGCCCAACTGCAAACAGTCCGCCCCAAGCCTTCTTGACTCAATCCCACAGCAGTTATTTCGGTAAAGCAATCTATAATTATACAGCAAAAATTGACAATTTTTGCGATTTCGAGTCACCTCTGGGGGACAGAATCAGGCAGTCCGCCTTTGTCAATATCCGGATGCAGATGCAGTTCTCCTGCTGCACAAAATATCCGGGAATAAGCTATCATAAAGAAGCCATCAGCCAGTCAATGCCGTCATGTCCGAATTGTGGATGAATTCCCGACTCTAACATCTAAAATCTAAAATTTCCCATCAAAAATACCTAGAATTTCCCATGCACACTTGGCACTGGCAGACTTGGAACGGACTGCCTTATCTAACCTGCAGCCTTTTAGAACAGTGGCCGCACGGCTTTTTTACGAATCAGTTCTGGCCGCGCTCACCGCAGGAATTGGTGGGGGCGCTGCACCCCATCTCCCGGGTCTACCGGGTGAAACAGGTACACGGCAACACTGTCCTGGCCACCGGCTCGGTGACGCCGCTGTCCGAGGGCACCCCAGAGAGCAGCTTGGCAGAGGAGCCAGCCGGGAATAACGAGAACACCCCCGAAACGGAGCTTTTTTTGCAGGCGGACGGGTTGGTGACAGAGCGAGCCAATCAGGCGGTGTGGGTGGCGAGTGCGGATTGCACGCCGGTGCTGATTGCTGACTCGCAGACGGGACAGGTGGCGGCGGTTCATGCCGGCTGGCGCGGCACGGCGCGTCAAATTGTCCCGGAAGCGATTGCCCGACTACAACAGCAAGGCAGCCAGCTAGAAAATCTGTGCGTGGCGATGGGCCCGGCGATTTCCGGTGAGGTTTACCAAGTGTCTGAGGAGGTGGCGGCTGAGGTGGGAGCCACTGCTGTCCCTAACGGTCAGGCCCCTGACAAGGCTGCCATTTTGGATATTCTGCAGCAGTTGGATCCCGCGCCGCCGGTGCTCCGAGATCCAGAACCGGGACGGGTGCGCTTGGATGTGCGGCGGATTATCGACCTGCAATTAAAGCAGCTCGGTATTGCCTCTGAGCAAATTGCCTGCGCCCCTTACTGCACTTACCAGTCGCCGGAACACTTTTTTTCCTACCGGCGGGACAACCAGAAAAAAGTCCAGTGGTCAGGTATTGTTAGCATTTGACACGCTTACCGGTCGGGGTTGATGGTGTTATAATATTCAGTTTACCTTCCAGCAAGACCGGTTGAAAGTGTGTGAGGTTGTGGTGCGGGGGGGTGCCGGTGGGGGTGCCGGTGAGAAATTCCCCCGCTCTGTGCGAATTCTAGGCTTGGCAGTTGAGAATAGGTAATGTTGCCAATCTGTGTTAAAGTTCAGCAACCGTGTGAGCGGGTTGATTAACAAACTGGTTTTTGGAAGCAGCGCTTGTAGGCAAATATCAGGCTAAGCTAAGTTGAAGGGGAGGTTTAACATAGGACTATGAGTGAGCAAAGTCCCTACGAACAGCTCGGAGTAGCGGAAAACGCTTCTTTTGAGGAAATCCAGGATGCGCGGAATCGCTTGGCGCAGCAGTACAGTGGCGAGCGCAGGCGTTTGTCAGCAATTGAAGCCGCTTACGACGCCATCCTAATGGATCGCTTGCGGCAGCGCCAGGAGGGAAAAATCAAGGTGCCGGAACGCATTAGGTTCCCGGAAAAGATAGCCTCTGCGCCGCCTTCCGTGGCTCCGGCTCCCGCTAAGCAGGCTCCACCTTGGCTGCAAAAGCTGATTGACACCCCCAGTCCGCCAGACATTTTGTGGCCAGCTGGCGTGTTTTCGGGGCTGAGCGTCCTCAGCGTCACCTCCGCCGCCGGCGCTGCCGGTGAGTCGCTGCTGCAGCTGGCTCTCGCCCTGGGAGTGGGAGCCACCCTTTATTTCCTCAATCGCAAGGAAAACCGTTTCGGTCGCGCTGTGGTGCTGACGCTAACCGGCTTGATCGCCGGATTGATTTTGGGGGCCATGCTTTCCCAAATTGGCCAGAGCGGTTTGACGCCTGAGAAATTCATCACTTTGGTGACATTTCTCGTCCTCTGGCTGGTTAGCAGCTTCTTGCGCTAGCTCTGTGCCCTCGGTCGGGCCCATCTGGCAGGGTGAGGGGGAAAATGTAAATTTTGATTACAAATTCCCCTATTCTTGGTTTTTAGTGATATTATTAACTGCGATTTTGGGGCAACGGGTAACAGGAATTGCTCCCCTTTTTAAGGGGGGGAAAGGGGGATCGAAAGGCTCGCGGAACAGAACTAGCAACTTGAGTTACTTTAAGAAGAAACCGCCATAGACGCAACCGCGGCTTCCCGCAGGGTAGACGCCAAGAACGCCAAGAAGGAAGAGGACATAGGAAGA
>CAZJNL010000038.1:12690-13300 GCA_964546515.1 uncultured Oscillatoria sp. | reverse complement strand
AGTTCCAGCCTGAGGAAGCCCCCCACAGCCGCCATCGAATCCGCAAAACAGCGGTGGATTTTCGGCAGAGATGCCGGTGCGGCAACCGCCCGCCAGTGCTGTTCCACCTCTTCAAACCACCTATCCCCGTGAGCCCGACACTGCTCCGGCTCATCCACCGCCACCAGCGCCGATTCCGGCAAATAATCCAGCAGAGATGCCGGTCGCTCAAAAGCCAAACCCAACAGCCGGCGGACACCCCTCTGTTCCTCCTCTTCCTCCTTGGCGTTCTTGGCGTCTACCCTGCGGGAAGCCGCTAGCTCGCTATCGCGAGCCGCAACGCTTACGCCTCTAAGGCGGTTCATTCCTCCCAAAGCCCCCATCACCACCGGCGCAAAATCCGTCGGCGTTAGCACAACCCGGTCAACTTTGTCAAGCGATCGCTGCGTTGTCGGGTCAAATTCCCGCAAATCTTCCAGCTCGTCGCCAAACCAGTCCAAGCGCACCGGCAGTTCAGCCGCCACCGGGAACACGTCAATAATGTCGCCGCGCCGGCTCGACTGACCCTCGGTTTCCACCTGAGGCACCCGCTCGTAACCCAGCTGCGCCAACTTGTCGCTGAAGGTCGCCA
>CAZJNL010000038.1:9776-12680 GCA_964546515.1 uncultured Oscillatoria sp. | reverse complement strand
CACAGCATCCCCCGGTTGAGGGTGAGACAGTAGGGGCGGAAGGCGTCTGGGGGCGGCAGGTGGGGTTGGAGGGAGCGCTCAGTCGCCACAATAGCCATGTCTTTTTCCCCTTGCACCAAATCGGCGAGGACTTGCATTTGCCCCCAGGTGGTTTCGGATTCGGGGTCAAAGGGTTCGTAGGGGGATGCCTCAGAGGTGGGGTAAAAATGGACGGTTGACCAGCCGCAGGCTTCAAGCTGGGCTGCCCAGCGACCAGCTTCTTCCAGGGTGGCGGTGATGACGAGCAAATTGCGCCCCTCAAGCTGTGCCAAGGCAGATGCGACTATGCCTTTGGGCAGGCGGGGGATGCCGGAAAGCCGCAGACTGCGGTGCCGGTGCAGTTTGTTGAGCAGTTCTGCGGTGAGCTGAGAGCGCCCCAGGGCACGGATGATGGAAGAGAAGGCCATGAGTTGTGCGAATGCTTAACTCGTTATTGGACAACAGCAGAGAGGTGTGCCTGTTTAGATTATTGTAAAAGGTTGGTTACATTAAGAGCGCGTCCCTTGCGGTGGGCTACAGTGCCGGCAGAGTTTTGGCGGGAAATGCTAGTTTCTTTATAGCGAGAGCCTTCGGCTGCATCTGTGAATACGCAAATCTACCGGCCCTCTTCTTTCTCCCCCTCACCCCAAGTGGGAGAGGGGGCTGGGGGGTGAGGGGATGAAAAAAGTGAGATGCACCAGAGCCAACGCGATCGAACGAGCCTGTTCCGATAATAGTGATAGGTGCTCTCGCGCTCAAGCTTGGCGCTAGCACCGGCAATTTTAAAAATGTCCTCAACTACCGACATCCTGATTGTTTTTCTACTGATTCTGGCCAACGCCCTGTTTGTGATGTCAGAAATGGCCATCGTCTCGTCCCGCAAGGCGCGGCTGCAACAGATGGCCAACCAGGGCGATATCAAGGCCCGCATTGCTTTGGATCTGGCGAATGCCCCGAATCAGTTCCTCCCCGCAGTTCAGATTGGGATTACTCTGATTGCGATTCTGTCGGGTGCCTTCGGTGAGTCGGTAATCGCTCACAGACTCGGGCCGATTTTGCATCTGATTCCCTGGCTGGCACCGTACAGTGAAACGATCGCATCTGTAGTGGCGGTAATGCTTATCACTTACCTGACGCTGATTATTGGGGAATTGGTGCCCAAGCGGCTGGCGCTCAACAATCCAGAACCGCTTGCTGCTGTGGTGGCTATCCCGATGCGGATGCTGGCTACAATTACTTCTCCTGTTGTTTATCTGCTGGGCGCTTCTACTGATATGGTGGTGCGGTTGTTGGGGATGAAACCTTCCACAGAGCCACAAGTGACTGAGGAAGAGATTAAGGTTTTAATTGAGCAAGGCACGGAGGCGGGAACGTTTGAGGAAGCGGAACAGGATATGGTGGAGCGGGTGTTTCGCTTGGGAGATCGCCCGGCTAGTGCGCTGATGACGCCACGACCGGATATTGTCTGGCTGGAGCTGGAGGACTCGCCGGACGAGAACCGGCAAAAGATAATTAATAGCGCTCACTCCCGGCTGCCGGTGTGCCAGGGTGGTCTTGACAATGTGCTGGGTGTTGTGCATGTCACTGATTTGCTGGCACAGTCTCTGGCGGGACAGCGGCTTGACCTGACTGCGCAGTTGCGGCGTCCGCTATTTGTGCCCGAAAGCACGCGGGGGTTGAAGGTTCTGGAACTGTTCAAGCAATCGAGCACTCACATCGCGCTGGTGGTGGATGAATATGGGGTGATTCAGGGTTTGGTGACGCTTAATGATATTTTGGTGGAGCTTGTGGGTGATATTCCTTCGGTGGAAAATCAGGATGAACCGCAAGCGGTGCGGCGTGAGGACGGTTCCTGGTTGCTGGATGGGATGCTGCCGGTGGAGGAGTTTTTTGAACTGTTTGAGATGGCAGAGTTGCCGGAAGATCAGCGGGGGAACTATCACACAATGGGCGGGTTTGTGATTACGCAGCTGGGGCGCATCCCCACCGCCGCCGACCATTTTGAGTGGAATGGTTTGCGCGTTGAAGTGGTGGATATGGATGGCAATCGAGTTGATAAGGTGCTGGTGATGCAGAAGCGGGAGCCTTCCCCCGCTCAGGAAAATGTTGAGTGATATTAAGTCCGCCGACGTAGGGCTGCGTTCGGCCTGTCCTTTCGGGGCGGGAACGCGAACCGCCCAACGCGAACCCGCCCTTGTGGCAGGGGCGGGTTCATTAAGATTCTGACTGCGCTGCCGAGATATCGATAAACCCGCCCCTGCAACCCATTTAACAATATAACATTGATGCGCCCGGACTAGATATGAGATTTTAGATGAAGTTAGATGAACAATTTAAGTCTTTCTGATAGCGATCGCTCGCGGCTGCAGTCGGCGGCGCGGGAGGCTGTGAAACAGGCTTATGCGCCCTATTCTCAGTTTCGGGTGGGTGCGGCTGTGCTCACGCAACGGGGGAATGTATTTGCCGGTTGCAATGTGGAGAATGCTTCTTACGGGCTGACGATTTGTGCGGAGCGGGTTGCTATCTGCTCAGCGGTTGCTGCTGAGGGTGAGGGGATGGCAATTAGGGCGATCGCAGTTGTGAGTGAGCGGGAGGTGCCTTGCTCTCCTTGCGGTGCTTGCCGGCAGTTTATCTGGGAGTTTGGGGCGGAGGCGACTGTGATTTTTCAAGGGCGCGAGGGGGTAAAGGAAATGCCGGCTGCTGAGTTGTTACCTGAAGGGTTTCGGTTGGGTTAGGGGGGAGGATAGAAGCGGAACCCCACCCCCCAACCCCCTCCTTAGCGTTCCCCAAGGGAACCCAACCGACAATTACGTGGTGACAGCCGTTCCGCGTATGGTATATTGTAAATATGAAGCCGATGGAAGTTTAAAATCGTCAGTAGATAAA
>CAZJNL010000038.1:0-9766 GCA_964546515.1 uncultured Oscillatoria sp. | reverse complement strand
CGGAACCCCACCCCCCATCCCCAGCAGTAGCGTTCCCAAAGGGAACGCACCCTACTATTCCTTGTTGACAGCCGTTCCGCTTATGTTATAGTGTAAATATGAAACCAGGCAGATTAAAGTCATGATCCAGTTGGCGCTCGATTACCAATCAGAACAAATAGGCCGGTGTGCGATTTTGCAGGCAGACTGTTTCGAGTGGCTGAGCCGAATTCCTGAAAACAGCATTCATGGGGTCGTTACCGATCCGCCCTACGGGGTAAAAGAGTATGATTTCGACCAGATTGCAAGAAGGGAAAATGGAAAGGGTGGTGTGTGGAGAATTCCACCCTCATTTGACGGACACAAACGTTCTCCCCTACCGCGCTTTACAGCACTAACCCAGAAAGAGCGAGAAACCTTGAAGTGTTTCTTTTACGAATGGGCAAAGCTGACAGTGCGCGTCCTGCGTCCAGGGGGCCATGTTTTGATTGCGAGTAATGCTTTTCTCTCACAGCTTGTATTCTGCGCTCTGGTTGAAGGTGGCTTGGAGTTTCGCGGCGAATTAATTCGTCTTGTCAGAACTTTTCGCGGTGGAGACCGCCCGAAAAACGCCGAAGAGGAGTTTCCTAACGTATCGTCAATGCCGAGAGGATGTTATGAGCCGTGGGGGATTCTGCGGAAGCCGATACCGTCCGGAATGAAACGAGCGCGACTGTCTGCGAGAATTCCAAACCGGCGGTTTAAGGCGAACTCCTGATGGCAACCCGTTTAGTGATGTAATCCTCAGTGAGCGGACACCGAAACAAGAGCGAAATATTGCCAACCACCCGAGTCTAAAACCGCAATCTTTTCTCCGCGCGGTCGTTCACGCTGCTTTGCCGCTGGGTGAGGGTATTATTGCCGATCCTTTTATGGGTGCCGGCTCTACAGTAGCGGCGGCGGAAGCTGTAGGCGTTTGCTGTATTGGTGTCGATCGCTATCTGGAGTATTACGAGATGAGCCGCACGGCAGTTCCAAAACTGGCTGATCTGAAAATGCCGGCTGAGAAGACTGACGTGAAAAACCAGACTGAGAGCCTAACAGGCAAGCAATTGACGCTATGGTAGGCTGGGGTCTTGATAAATCCAGTTGGCAATCATTTTCTGGGAACCGGACTGGTTAACACTGGCTGTTATTGTCCGGCGACTGGTTTCGGAGCGACCTGAAAATGTCCAATCATTCTCTGTGAGGTAAGCTCCAACAACTTTGATAAACCGGAAGGGCTTGGGCTGGATGCCCTTAGCCGCATCAACTGGACGGTTGCTATCAAAAATAAAAACCATAAGCCAGATGTTTTCTGGGTTATGGCCCTGCCACGCACTCTTATAGCGAGAGCCTTTTATTTCAACCCCCTCACTAGCGTGTTGAGTGGCATTGTTCGGAAACCGGCCCGTTGGGATTAAGTCGGGATCTCCGTTATGATATTGGTTCTTGACAAGGCATGTGCAGTATTTAGGGATGCTAGAAACCATAAATTACCCTACTAAACTGCTAAAGTTGGCCGGCATCAGCATCGCCTCAAGTCTGTCTAGTTCCTTGGTATAGAGCTGTTGGTTGATGAATCCAAGAAAGTCTAGAAAATCATTCATGGCCAGCTTAATATGTTCTTGCACCCGTAAGGCAGATTTGCATTGGGGTTAAAGCCGTGAGGGTGAAGGGGGTAGGGTTGGCAGGCAAGAGCCTCTAAGTTCTGAATCATTGGCCCAGGAATAGAAAAATTTTGCCTCAAAAAAAGTCATAAAGTTTAGCGATAGACTGCTAGAGAGGGGGTCTTGTATTCTTCTGAAGCGGTAAGAAACCGGGGGCAGTCTCCGTGTCGGTAGCCGCCCTACCATGCAAAGAAACCCGGTTTCTGGTATGACTTGACCGGCACTCTAGCAAAGAGTTGGGAACAGTCAGCCGGTGACAGCTTCTATAATAAACCTCGCCAACTCACAAAAACCCTCTCCCTCGGCAGCCGCTGTAACGCAAACCGGCAGGTGCTTCAACTGACCTGCATATTCCAGCACATTCGCCACTCCCACCGAAACCGGAAAGCAACCGGCATCAAACAAACTCTCATCATTGGGACTGTCCCCCACCGTCACAACCTGCGCCGGCGCGTATCCGGGAAAATAATCCCGCAACACCCGCAGCACACCGGCAGCCTTATCCTGTCCCACCGGCTTAATATGGCACTGTACCGAACTGTAGGTAAAACCCCAGCCCAGCTCATAGCACAAAAAATTCATTTTGTCAAGGTCGGAGGGCGTCAGACCGGCAACATCAAATGTCCAGTCAGTAATGCGAAAGCGATTGTCGCCTGACTCGTGAATTTGGGGAAACCTAGACTTGAGGAAGGCAAAGGCGTCAGCCAGGTGCTGCCGGTGATCGGCAGTGTCGGAAATGGGCGTCAAAACAAGGGGTGATTCTATTGTGCGCTGTTCCCCCTCACCCCCCTGCCCCCTCTCCCACTTGGGGAGAGGGGGAGAATCAAGTTCCCCCTCACCCCCCTGCCCCCTCTCCCACTTGGGGAGAGGGGGAGAATAGGGAGACTGCCCTTTCCCCGAACCTGGGTATGAGGGGCTGAGGGGGTTAGGGTAGAACAGCCCACCATTTTCGGCAATCGCACCGGCAGCGGGCAAATAGCTGACCAGTCCACTCACCCACCCAGCGGAGCGACCAGTGACAATTAAAACTTGAATGCCGGCAGCTGCCAAATCCTCTAGCGCTTGCAGCAAGGCTGGGGTAAATTTGCCCCGCCGCGTCAGGGTGCCATCCATATCCGTGGCCACCAGACGAATATTTCTCAACAAACCGACAGCACTAGCCTGAGATAAGGTTAAAAAAGGCATAAAGTAGGGGCTATCCTAGAAGCTGATTGCACGCTTATTTATGGCCAAACTCTCACCAGACCGGCAAAATCACCTGTACATCCAAGAAGCGGCGCGGGCCGGCATTCACAAGCCGATTTTGGCAGCGCTGTACAAAGCCCACAACCAACCGTCCTTAGCGGACGGCGAAACGGGTTTGGGGATTTCTCCAGCTAACCGGATTAAGCTCGATCAACTCAACACCTTGCCGGAACAAATCCACTATGCCGCCAATACCATCCGCAGTCTGAGTGAGAATCTGGCCAAAGAGGGGTGGGCGGCGTCTGACTTGTGGCACGCAGAAAAGGGTCACTACACCGACCGGTTCATCGAGACGGTTGCCACCGGTTACGCGCCCGCCAGCAGCGACACCGCAGCCGCCCGCATAGAAGCCTGTGACAGCCATCTGCTGCTGCAAGCTTACCTGGAGGACTGCAGCCGAGACTGTCAGGTAGAAGACTTTCCCCAAAATCTAGATTACTTGGAGCGGGCGCTGCTAACACTGGTGAGTGGAATTTCCCGCTACTATACCGGCTTGCCGTGGCAGCGGGACGCCTTGCTGGAAGCCGCCCGCATCTGGAACGGGCTGGACACTCGCTCTTCGGCGATCGCCAAGCTTTCAGATAAAGTGTCAAGAGTGCCGGCACAAGCCCTCGATGAGTCCGATTTAGACCGGCCCCTGCTGCAATTTATTGAGCAAATTGCCCCCAAGTACACCGGCTACCCGCACATGCACGAAGCGCTGCTGCGACTGACTCAGCTGTGGCGTCAGCTGGATTCGAGGGTTTCAGCGATCGTCTCCCTGAGAAAAAACTCCTCTGCCGAAACCAACCTGAAAATCCTCGACCCAGCCTTAATCGCCTTCGCGCTGCGCCTTCCGAGGTTATACTCAGGCATTGGCTACCAGCGCAACGCCATTACAGAAGCGGTGCGAATTTGGCACGGGCTGGAAAACCGCACGGCGGCACTGGTTAGCTTGGGAGTCAGTGCCGAAACCCTAAAGGCGGGTAAGAGCGACGCCGCCGTTTTGGCTGCTGCTGCCGCCTGCTTGGATCGGGAACTGCTGGAATTTGTCAGGAGGATTCCTGCTGAGTATAAAGAACTCGACAGCCAGCGGCAAGCCTTGATCGGCCTCGTGCAACTCTGGCGGGAGCAGGAGACGTTTGAGCAAGGGATTAGATCGCTGTTTGATGACCTGAAGCTGATGAATCGGGCCCGCTCCGGGGCACCAGAAGCCCCACCCAGGCCGGTGGCGATCGTGCCCTCGCGTCCGGAGCGGTGGACGCAGGAGAATATCCAGATGCACGCCCCGATTCTTCCAGACGGCTATTTTACCTGGGCGCAGGTAACCTGCGGGGGCACCCTGATGCCACCCGACCAAGCTACAGTGGATGCCGCGATTCGCATCGCCGGGCTGGCTGAGCGGGCGCAAGAGCGCATTGGCCGGCCTTTTCACATCACTTGCTGGTACTCCAGAGCCGGTATCAATGCCGGTGCGGGTGGCGTTTCCCGCCACAGCCTCGGCGACGCCATTGAATTTTACTGCGACGGGCTGACCGGCAATCAAATTTACTGGTTTCTCGACCCTTGGTGGCCCGGAGGGTTGGGCCGCTATACCGGCTTCCCCTACCTCAGTTACATCGACGCCAGCAACTATCGCTGTCGGTGGGTGCGCGATCAATAGACCATTAGATTTACTTTTAATGAATTTGCCTGAGACATTGCCTTCTCAAAAGGCATGCTAGATACAAATAAACCTTAAATTCCAGCCGCAACCGCTTATGTCAGCCCGTATCATCCTCGTAGATCCCTTATTAGCTACTAAAGCCCCCCCTGCCAAGCCCAAAGGAAACAATCCCCCTGCCGAGCAAATCTGGATGGCAGCCTCGGGAGGGCTGCTGTTGCTGCTGCTTGCTGTAGGGGTAGTTGCGAAGCTGCAATTAGACAAGCAGGCCAAGAAGCTGAAGATGGAGGAGTTTAAAAATCGAGAGCTGCAGAAAAAATACAAGCTGGCTGTTGACACGATCGGCAAAATGGAAAAAAATCCAGACCTCGTTCACTCTCGAGAGTTTAACCTGGATTATCTGAGAATGCGCATGGCAGAGGAGACTTTCCACTTTGCCATTGTCAATCAAATTAAAGTCAAAGTCAAAGAAAAGATTTCTCTGGCCCTGCGCCCGACTCAGGAAACGCGAGGGGTGGGGCGTCAAGTTGATGAACTCTTTGATGTGGAGTATGAAACTGGCGAAGGGGCGAAGGCAACCAAGAGGGTGCTGTTCCGCATTCAAGTCAAATTAACGAAATTGCCGACTCAGCCGACATCGGTAACTATCGGTCAAATCATTGACTGCATTGAAACCTACCTGAGCACGGCAGAGGACGATCACAGCTGGCAGCCGACTATTCAAGGTCGAGTGGCGTACATCCACTGGGATCAAAAGGCCAAGCCCACACCGCTGCTGGTGCTAGAGCAATCGAATGAAGGCGTTAATGTTACGTTTGCCACCAAACGGCGAGGGGGACCGGCATCGAATAGTGAGCAAACAGATATGGTAGAGGAGCTCGAGCAGTCTATGACTGAGAAGAGTTCCTCTGCTGCCGGCGGACGGGATTCCAAAACAAACGGGCGCACCGGCAAAACTGGCGGCAGCGAATCCAAAACCGGGCGCACCGGCAAAACGGGCGGCAGCGAATCCAAAACCGGGCGCACCGGCAAAACTGGCGGCAGCGAACCCAAAACCGGGCGCCCCGGCAAAACTGGCGGGCGCTGACAGTTTTAAAGGCCAAAGTTTCAAGAAAAAAAAGAAGATTTTTATCTTCTTTTTTTATTTGAAATTGTTAACTGTTAATTGTCAGACGCCCATCTTCCATGTGAACGATGCGGTCGGCAATATCCAAAATTCTATTGTCGTGAGTGACAAGTAAAATGGTGCAGCCTTGCTCTTTGGCTAGTTTCTGCATCAGATTCACTACATCCCGACCCGACTTGCTGTCGAGAGCAGCTGTGGGTTCGTCCGCTAACACTACTTTGGGATGGCTGACTAAAGCGCGGGCGATTGCCACCCGCTGTTTTTGTCCTCCGGAGAGGTTTTCCGGGTAGTAATCAATGCGTTTTCCCAACCCAACTGCTTCTAGCATGGCAGATGCTCTGGCACTCATATCTCCCTGGGGGATATCATTGTGCAGCTCTAGGGACATTTGCACATTTTGCCGCGCCGTTAAGGACTTCAGCAAATTGTGAGCTTGGAAAATATAGCCAATGTTGCGCCGGACTTGCACCAGCTGGTTCTTACCGGCACCGCAAAGTTCTTGGCCAATAACTTTCAGACTTCCTTCTTGCGCGGAGCGCAAACCGCCCAGCAATGTCAGCAAGGTGGTTTTCCCGGAACCGGATGGGCCGGTCATAATTACAATTTCGCCCGGGTATATTTCCAGGTTGATGTCACATAAAACCTGTTTCTGGAGTGATCCAGAGCCAAAGTAATGGTTGAGATTTTCAATGGCGATAACGGGTTCTTCAGACATTGTTTTGCTAAATTCAGGAGTGATAAATTCTTCGGTGGCTTCGTTATTTTATCCCCTTTAACCTCTTTTACCTTTCCGGTTCCGCAGCCGCTCAGCACAACCAATTCAGCCGACTTCTTTAAATTGAAAACAGCCGGGGTGAGCGGACAAAGCGTATTCGCTCCTGAAACGCCCTTTCCCTTGTGTCACCTACAAGCTACCGCAGCTGCCGGTGCGCCGGCGTTCTAGGTTCCTGCCGGCAAGCCGGTGGATATGCCAGAGGTGCCGGTATAGGTTCAGTCATCTGGGAACTGCCAGCACGAAATGCGCTCCACATGGGAACTGCCGCAGCTATTACAAACTGCCTCCAAGGAAGAGTCCACCCACTCGGCATCGCACCGGCGGCAGTGGCAGAAGATATTGTTGCGGTTTGCTTCTTCTATTCTCAAGCTCCACTCGCGCAATTCCGAGTCAGAAAGGATAGGAGTTTCAGACATTTTAGCCCCTTGACAATCATTCTAACATTAGGGTGGGTTACGCTGTCGCTAACGCACCCTACTTATTAGGGTAACATAACCTGACCGAGAGAGTCAACGAATCATCCGCAAATATCAGAGTTTATTTAAGCTTTCGATGCTGCATAAAAGCTCGACCGGCACCTCAGGGAGGACTTGACAGGCTTGCCATCTGCCAGAGCCGGTGTGGCGTAGCCTCTAACCTGCGAATGCCCCCTGACGCTCCGGGACAGATCCTCAGTGTGGGGCGACAAGCGGCTTTGTAACAAATCTTTAAATTTAGCGTTCCGTGCCACTAACTCAACTAAAATATGCTATAGCGTGGATGACAATATCGTCCTTTTTCTGGCCTACCCTATCACCGGACTGATAAAATTTACTTATGGCTGCCAGTTGGGATCTCCGTCCCCACTTTTATTGCCCTGAGATATTTTACAGAGTTTTTAGGGGATTCTTAAACGATGACGACAACTTTATTTGGCCCAGCGCTTTACCCGAACAGTAATCCTTTTGCTAACCCAAACTTTTTTGACTTAAACTTCAACCCTTCTCTTCCAGACGATGTTCAATTAACTCCTGGACTTATTGCCGGCTATGCAGGAGGACTCCGCGCCTTCGATGGCAACGACACTGTAAGAGGAGCGTCGGATAGTGAACTCATTAACGGCAATGCAGGACAGGATGTTTTGTTCGGCGGAGAAGGGACTGACTTCCTTCAAGGGGGACAAGATGACGACCGGGTTTACGGCGACAGCGGTGATGATACCATCAACGGCAACAGGGGGAAAGATTTAGTCGATGGGGGCACTGGAAATGACTTCTTGCGCGGCGGTCGAGATGATGACTTGCTAATTGGCGGACAGGGAAACGACACCCTGATTGGCGATTTGGGGAAAGATGTCTTGACAGGAGGTTCAGATAGGGATATATTTGTCCTGAGAGCGGATGCGGCTGCGCCCAAGTCAAACGAGACAGATATCATTATCGACTTTGATAAAGTTAACGACCGCATCGGCTTGACAGGAGGGCTGTCAGAGGCTAATATCACCTTGGAACCTTTCACATTATCTGTGCGGGACGAGCTGAAGGAACAGCTGAAAAAGTTAAAGCTATCAGACTCTGATGCCGAGTACCTAAGTTCGCAATTGCTGGATTATTTCAAGTCATTCCCTAATTCAAAAACGCCTTTATCTGGGATCGTACAGCAATATTTGGTCGGGGAGGTGAGCGCTAATGTCCAAGAAATGCAAGCGATTGTCAGCGGCTACGTCCGCTATCAAGATATAGACCCCGATGGAGATGGTATAATTCAAGGCACATCCATCAAGCTGAATGGAAATTCGCTGGGTGCGGTGCTGAACGCAACTGCAGCCGACATCAGCGGTCATTTTATCTCGTTTTGAGAAACGGAAGAAACCGAAGAAACCGGGTTTATTGAAGAAACCAGTTTCTGACACAGAGGTGTATCTGAACCATGAACAATCTGCCCAAAAACCTGAAAAACTTTACCCTTTTCCTAGCCCTTGCTGGGACGACCGGCTTTCCCTACCAGCCGGCATCCGCTCAAATTGTGCCCGATGCTACCCTGCCGGTCAATTCCGCCGTGACTCCCTCTGGCGAAAATCTGGAAATTACCGCCGGCACCCGTGCGGGAGGCAATCTCTTCCACAGCTTTAAAGAATTTTCTGTCCCCACCGGCACGCGGGCGTTCTTTAACAATTCCCCAGATATTCAAAATATCATCACCCGCGTCACAGGAGGCTCGATATCCAACATTGATGGCTCAATCCGAACCAACGGCACCGCTAACCTATTTCTACTCAATCCCAGCGGGATTATTTTTGGCCCCAATGCCAAACTGGATATGGGCGGCTCATTTCTGGGGAGTTCTGCTTCTGCAATCAAATTTGCCGATGGCAGCACCTACAGCGCCACACCCTCTCAAACCGCGCCCCTGCTGACAGTAAGTGTGCCGGTGGGTTTGCAATGGGGAACAGCTGCTAACCCGATTCGCGTACAGGGATCTAATCTAACTGTGCCACCGGCACAAACCTTAGCCCTCGCCGGCGGTGACATCGCAATTGAGGGCGGCACCCTCACCGCACCGGCAGGAAGAATTGAACTGGCATCTGTTGCGAATGGCACCTTGCTAATGACTGTTGGCAGCGGACAAATAGCCCTTAGCAATCAAGACTTAGCCACAGACTTTGGGGATATCCAACTGTCAAATAAAGCTTCCGTCGATGCCAGTGGCGAAAGGGGTGGCGACATTCAAGTTCTAGGCAGACGAGTGACGATTGCAGGAGGTTCGCGCATTGCCTCTTTTACTTTGGGTTCCCAATCGGGAGGGAATGTGAGCGTCAGCGCTTCCGAATCGGTAGAAATGATTGGAACTGGTGAAGATTTATCCCTGGCAGTATTAGGGTTAAAGTTTGCGATTGGATCGCTGAAACCGTCAGACTTTCCCAACGGCTTGCTCACCGGCACCTTTGGCACGGGAGCCGCTGGGGATGTTACAATAAAGACTGGCTCCCTGTCAGTCCGAAATGGGATGATAGCTGCCTCTTTTACTGCCGGCAGCGGTGCCGGCGGGAATCTGACGGTGGATGCTGCCGGTGCGGTGGAAATCCAGGGAACTGGCACGAGTTCAAGCAGGTTCGATCCCGCAAATGAGGTGTCAATAGCATTGCCTGAAGTTCTCAATGGTTTAGGAAGTTTTGCCTTTGGTAGCGGCGACGGAGGGAGCGTCACAGTGAATGCTGGACGGTTATCTGTGCGAGATAAGGCGGGGGTTTTAGCCGGCACGCTGGGAGCCAGTGGCGGCGGCAATCTGACAGTAAACGCCAGGGATTTGGTGGAAACTTACAATGGTATCAT
>CAZJNL010000037.1:0-13354 GCA_964546515.1 uncultured Oscillatoria sp. | reverse complement strand
CATTTTAAAAATTGATGCGTCCAGCTTCCACAAGTTGGTTGTTGAACAACTGAGATCGTCTCTCGGTCAGAATTCTGAACCAGTGAGGCGCTTCCATGATATTCTTATAGATTGGCCTTTTGGCTTCATCACTACAAGCACCGGCGATTTCGTATCTTTTTATTAACTATATTATAAAAAAGTACAAAAAACTTAGCGAAAGGCCGTGCCGGCAGCGATACCCAGCGGGTTTAGGCCAGGCGGGGGCTGGAGAGAGCTGGCGAAAAGATTGGGGCTGACCGGCATGTCCTGAGAGCAACGCGCTCTCAGCAGAATCACCCCACTGATGGCAAATTTAATTCTGGGGACAGGCAGCCGGCTGCTGCCAAGGAGGGTGAGGAGTGCCTCCGGGCGGATTGGCGGTCAGAATCACCTCCCCACCGGCACCGATAACCCAGCCTTGCGCTTCCACAATTGGGGAGTCGGGATTTGGGGCGTGGGAGATTTCTGCCGCACTCCGGACAGCGACTTGGCCTGCTCCAGAACTCCCCCGCTCCAAAGCAGGCTGTTCCAGGCCCCAATCCACCAGCACAGTATTGCCGGCCAGCAGTTCCCTGGGACTGGGTGGGATGCCGCCGCGTCCCGTGACGTAAAAAGTGCTGCCCTGGTGAGTCTCACAGCCAGAAGCAATCAAATTGCTGGCATCGACGACATTAGCAGGCAAGACGAGTAACCCTTTGGTGGGGTCAGTATCTGGGGTCTTAATTTCCACTGTGCCACTCAGCCCGTATTGAGAGCTGGCGGTGATGTCGCTGTCGGGGGAAAGAAAAATGCCTCGGGTGCTGATTTGGATTTTCCCCCCGTTGCCCAAGTAAGCATTGGCGGTGATGTCGCTATTTTCCAAGGCGGCTAAGACATCAGTGCTGACAGTGATATTGCCGCCATTGCCGCGACCGCCCTCTGTGCCAGCCGTAGCAGTAATCGCACTGTTGCGGCGCAAGATCAAGTCTCGGGAGCGCAAGGCGATATCTCCGCCCTCACCCGAGACAGTGGCAGAAGTGATAGTGCCACCGCCATCTAAACGGATAGAGTTGGCTCGCACTTGCAGGTTGCCGGCATTGCCTTGGGACAAACCGGCCACAGTGAGCACCGCCCGATCGCGAACAGAGAGAGTGCCGGTGCTCACCGTCAAATTCCCAGCATCTCCAGCATCCCGACTGCGGGCAAACAAACCGCTGACCAGTTCGCCTGTTGCTGCTTTGCCAATCAGTTCGATGGAGTCAGAAGCGCTCACCGTCAAAGTCCCCCCCCGCCCTGCCCCACGAGTGCTAGCTGCTACTTGCGCCCCATTGCGAACAGTCAGCCGCCCGGTAGAGAGCGTCAAGTTGCCCGCATCTCCCGCACCGAGAGCCAGAGACAGCAAGCCACTGGGAAACTTAGCGTTAGCAGTGGTGCCAACCAATTCCACCGACTCGGAAGCTTGTACTGTCAGATCCCCCCCCTTACCATCTCCGAAAGCAGTCGTTGCTACCTGCGCCCCATCCCCAACCAGCAACCTGCCGGCTGAAATCGTCACCTTTCCTGCCGCGCCGGTTCCTTGATTGGTAGCCAACAACCCGCTCAAATATTGCCCGTCGGCGCTCGTGCCAGTAATTTCCACTGACAAAGCCGTTACAGTCAAATTTCCTCCCTGACCGCCTCTAGAGGATGTGGCGCTCACCTGTGCCCCATCTCGAAGCTGCAACCGTCCGGTAACAATCGTCAAGTTCCCAGCAGCGCCGGTTCCTTGAGCCTGAGAAGACAAGCCACTGACAGATTGTCCATCGGCGGAGGTGCCAACCAGTTCCACCGACTCGGAAGCTTGTACTGTCAGATTCCCCCCCTGACCTTCGCTAAAGGAATCAGCGGTGATGCTTGCTCCATCTTGAAGCCGCAACCTTCGAGTTTCAACCCTGACGTTCCCGGCTGCTCCTGTTCCTTTAGTGTCAGCTAATATGCTCCCACCGGCATTGGCACCGCTCATTTCCAGAGACTCGGAGGCACTAACCGCCACAGTCCCTCCCGGTTTCGACCCCCACGTCTTAGCCTCAATCAGCGAACCATCCCTAACCGTCACGCGCCTTGCTTGAATTTGGATATCGCCACCCCCTTCGCCATTAGCATTCACTGCAGCCTTTCGGGACAGTTGGATGTCCTGGAAATTCCCCACGCCAGAATATCCCAGGGCATAACCTTTGTCTGTGTTCGTCAGGCTAACCGCCGCGTTCCCGGCCACACTCCCCAGCTCGATACGACCCCCTGCTGCAGAGAGCATGCCTCCCTCCAATAACACATCGCCGCCGACAAGCGCCAAGGTTTTTTCTGGCGGCACCGCCAAACCCACTACTGCACCGCTGCTATTGGTGGCTATTGATTGATTTCGGATGCTTCCGGGAGATGCCCCGAATTGCAAGCCGGCAGGCACACTGACTGTCAGCAGCGGTGCGCTTTTCGGTGCGGTGGCGCTGAATTCTGTGCCATCGGCAAACTTTACCCCACTCGCTGTAGAGGCTAAGAAAGAACCGCCGATGTTCAGGCTGGCATTGGGGCCAAAAATAATCCCGCTGGGGTTAATCAGAAATAGGTTAGCCGTACCGTTGGCTTTCAGGGTGCCATCAATATTGGAAATGGAACTGCCGGTGACGCGAGTGATGATGTTCTGGATATCGGGGGCGTTGTTGAAGTGTGCGGTGGTGCCGGTGGGAACAGAAAATTGGCTGAAGCTGTGGAACAGGTTGCCACCGGCACGACTGCCGCCGGTGATGGTGAAGGTGCTGCCATTTGGCGTGACTGTGGAATTCCCCGGCAGAGTGGCATCCGGGACGGTTTGCGCCCCACTCGGGCGAGTTGTGGCCGCAAAGCAGAGAGCGAGACTGCCAGATATCCAGAATGGGTGAACCCGCCGTTTTTTACAGGGTGAGTCCATTAGCTTATATGATTTGTTAAGTATTTTCAGGGCCAAGACAGACAACTGTTTCAAACCAGTGCTGCAGGCACTGTCCAGTCGCCAAGGGCAATTTTGCTCCAGCTTATACACAAAATTTATTTTTTGTCAATTCCCCCACAGGTGATAATTATCACACCAGGCAGTGACTCCGAGCGCAGACGCCACAGTGAAAGATGCGGCATACTGTAAGTAAGAAAGTCTCCTGTATTAAAGCCAATGGCTTTAGGACAAAGCTTATGAACAAAGAAAATGAACTGGAGCCGGAAGAACTGTCTGAGGAAGAAGCGAAGGTTGTGGTAGGTGGGTGGCGGCTCCATGACCTAGTGGTAGGTGGGTCGCTGCCGAACCAGGGCCCAATCGTAATGCCGTGCCCCCCCTGCTGGCCAACACCAGGCGGCTAGCGCCCAAGAGGCCGGCTTTTGCTGGAGATGTCCTCTTGGGACGTTGCCATCTGTCCGTGAACGTCAGCTTCAAAGCGCAACAATTCAGTTGATTTGCATTTACCGATTTTTGTCGCTCACTGACTTGCATGCAATCAGGGTTATAAGGTGCGACTTGCTGCCAGTATCTGGTTTTTGACGAAATGTGGGAAATGCCGTATTCGGAAAGATATAGCGGTTTTCAGTTGGATGAAGTACAGCCCAGTACACCCCAGAAACCCGGTTTCTTAAAGAAACCGGGTTTCTCAGTACCTCACTCATACGAAAAACGCTATAAGCGTGTTTTTATTCCCCGGCTTTGCGATCGCCAAGCCGCATTTATCTCTACAGTTTTAGCACTCTAAATTTATCCACCCTCACCGGCTTCCAAATCAGGTTGGCGGGATATTTCCACTGGTACTTTTGGCGTGCCGGCTGCTCAACTGAATTACTTGCCGGTGTTTGGCAAAAATTAGAAACCCGGTTTCTGGGTGGCTTCTGGGGGAGATTCTGGGGGTTATGAGAAACCGGGTTTCTGAATAACTCTTTTGGAGAGTCGGCAAACTTTGTTCCAGAAACCCGGTTTCTGGAAGGTGGCTGAGAAACCGGGTTTCTGAATAACTCTTTTGGAGAGTCGGCAAACTTTTTTCCAGAAACCCGGTTTCTGGCTGGGCTAACGCGCCACAAAAACACCGGCACCCCAACCCTTACCGCTCCTGCTTAGCTGCCAGAAACTCCCGCAGGCGCAGCAAACCAACCGTTTGACCCAAATTCAGCGGCAGCAGCGATATGCCTTCCAGGCGCGACTGCACCCAACCGTCTCCCCAACACCACTCGTGAAACCCATCAATTCCCTGACTTAATATCAATCGCAGGCAGTTCTCGGAAGCCACATCGACATGGTGGTGAATCACCACCGGCCCGATACTGCTAGTAAACATCAAACCGGCATGCAGCTGTTCCGGCAGGCCGGTGGCCAAACGCTCTGGCCACATCCACTGCTGAACCACAGCAGGGCGCAGCAAGCTGTCCCGAATGGCTGACGCCGGCGCTTCAACCTCAATTCTCAGATGGGATTGCTGAAAAGTACCTAGCATAAACAAATTGCAACGGGCGCGAGTCATCCTCCTTCCAGTATGCCAGAGGTTACAGGCGTGCCAGCTACATCGCCTGCAGCAAAGCCATCCACCTACAATAAGGAAAGAGGGAATTGTTAAGAAACGTTAGGATTTTTCATGGCCGATCAGTTAATACGGGCAACAGCAGCGGAGGGAGGGATTCGGGCGGTGGGTGCGATCACCACTCGCCTAACAGAAGAAGCGCGGAAGCGGCACAAGCTCTCCTATGTGGCCACAGCTGCCCTGGGGCGCACCATGTCAGCGGGGCTGCTGCTAGCCTCCTGCATGAAGCGGGCGGAGTCGAGAGTCAACATTCGCGTCAAAGGCAATGGGCCATTAGGCGGGATTCTCGTCGATGCCGGTTTGGACGGCACAGTGCGCGGTTACGTCGATAATCCAGAAATAGAACTGCCCCCCAAGCCCAACGGCAAACTCGATGTCGGCGGTGCCGTGGGCAGCGAGGGCTACCTCTACGTTATCCGGGATGTTGGGTACGGCTACCCCTACTCCAGTACAGTCGAGCTGGTTTCCGGTGAAATAGGCGATGATCTCACCCATTACCTGGCGACATCAGAACAAACCCCCTCCGCTCTGGTGGTGGGGGTGTTTGTGGGGGCAGCCGGTGTCGCCGCCTCTGGAGGGATACTGCTGCAAGTGATGCCCAAAGCCGCCACAGACGAAGCGCTGGTTCAAACCTTAGAATCTCGCGTAGCAGCTCTGTCAGGATTTACCCCCCTCCTGCAAGCAGGTAAAACACTGCCAGAGATGTTTGAGCTGCTGCTAGGAGACATGGGGCTGGAAATCCTCCCCGAAGTGCAGATGGTGCGGTTTCACTGCGGCTGCTCTCCGGATCGGTTCTTGGGAGCGCTGAAACTGTTGGGCGAAGCTGAGCTGCAAGACATGATAGAAAAGGATGATGGGGCAGAGGCAACCTGCCACTTCTGTAACGAAGTTTACCAAGCCAGCAGTAACGACCTCAGCCAGTTGATCGGCGCACTGAGAGCTCAATCCTGACTGTCGCCAGTAGCAACAAAAATAACGGCTGGCATTGCATTGGTTGGGGGGCGGCGCGATCGGTGAGGCGTGTGGGGGCGTCTGGGCGCGGGCACTGTCGAGCCGGACTTTGTAAGAGAGCCACAGATACCAGATGCCTTACATCCCGGACTCCGCAGCCCTCTTAAGCCGCGCTTCGCCGCCGCGCACCGCAACCAGCCAGCCCGCTGAACGGACATTCCCACCACACCCCGATCGGTGGGATGGGTAATTTTCCAGACAGGTTGCTAGAATAGCTTTACTTTCAAAGGGTTCATCCCCGCACTCTCTCGGTTGAGCCATATCGATCTTACATTCAGGGGCAGCTACATTAGCACATAAATCGAAGATTGTCTGCAGTTTCTGGCAGTTTTTCCCAAAAAATCAGGCAGTTCTAAAGGTGTGACGGACAGCTTCTGCGTGCGGTTGTGCGTGGGAAGGAATCAAACTCTCTCCCCAACGCTGGAAGGAAGAAGGAACAAGGAACAAGGAACAAGGAACTTGCAATAGGGGACTTGGGACTTGGGGAAGACAGTCCCCACAGCCACTAGCCCCTACGCCCTCAGCCAACGAATCCTCACCCTCACCCCCATTCCTGTCCATCCTTGTCCATCTGTTTCGCTCCGTTACATCTGTTATATAATTTGTAGCCAACCTCTTGCGGCGCTTGAGTGGTGCGCGGACTGTCAAAAATCACCGGAGGGGTTTCCCGCCCGCCACAACTAGAGCGATAGAAAGGAGGTATTTTAGCTTCAGGAGATAAAATTTGGCTTTTGCTGGGAATGAGAGATAGGATATCAACGACGGAATGTTTGCGGCAGCAGAAACCGCTGCTTTACTGTTGGTGTGTGGGATATGATGAGAAATCGCAAAGGTCGAGACCGGCGGCGGGCCGCTAGGTCTTTCAAGCCAGGAGATGACCGCCCAATTTCTGGGTTTCCAGCCGTCAGTGGAGCGCCGGCGGCACCAGCATCGCTGCCCAACCCCGTCTCGGGATGGGGAGCGAGCGAGTCTGCGCACCCGGCAGCCTTAAAGTTAGCGGATTTGCGCCGGCGGCGCAGGGAAAAGCAAGCCCAAAACCCCATTAAAGAGCCTTTGGAGCTGCCTGCGAACCTGCAAAAGCTGCTGGCTAGCTGGCAGTTCTGGGTTGGCTTGTCGGCAATAATTTTTGGGGGAACTGGACTGATCGCCATGGGGCTGCTGTTGCGGCTGCCAACGGCTCCTAACTGTCCCTCTATCTTTTGGCCAACAGCTTCCGCTAGCTTGCGCATGTACTGCGCTCAGCAGGGGGCGAACAAGCAGACGGTGGAGGACTTGCTAGGGGCGATCGAACTGATCAACGCTCTGCCCAGCGATCATCCGCTGCGCCCTGAAATCAACCGGAATATCGCCAACTGGGCCCAGCAGATATTGGATCTGAGTGAAAAAACCTTTCAAGAAGGCAAGCTCGACGAGGCGATCGCTATAGCCCGCAAAGTTCCCAAGGTCGAGAAAGCCTCCGAGATAGTCGAGGAGCGCATTCAGCGCTGGAAGTCAATTTGGTCGGAGGCCGAAGATATCTATAAAAAAGCCGAAGCCTCAATGCGCAAGCAAAAGTGGCCTCAGGCTTTTCGGCAAGCTACGCTGCTGCTCGATGTCGGCAATAACTACTGGGCGACGACGAAGTACGAGCAAATCAACCAGCAGATGAAGGTGGCCAAGGAAGAGGGCACCAAGCTGAACAAGGCTTACAGTCGCGCCGAGCAAGGGGGGTTGGAGAACCTCATTGAGGCGATTAAACTGGCGAAGGCCATTAGCCCGAAGAGTTACATGTATCAGGGGGCTCAGGAGGCCATCAAAGAATTTGCTGGCAAAATGATGGCTTTGGCGCAGGAAATGCTGTCAAAGCGGGATTTGAACGGGGCGCTGGACATCGCTCGCCAAATTCCTGACGCTGCCAATTTAAAAGAACAAGTTCAAGATTTCACTGATTTGGCTAAGGCGCAAGCCCTCACCTGGCAAGACACGGTGGCCGGTATGGAAGGCGCTATTGCTGCAGCCCAAAAAATTGCCCCCAACCGGCCTATGTACAGCCAAGCCCAGAAATTAATTAATCAGTGGCAGCAAGGCATCGAAGACCTCGCCTATCTGGAAAAGGCTCGCAATCTGGCTAGAACCGGCGCGGTGAGCGACTTGAAGTCGGCCATCTCCCAAGTGCAGCTAATTAAAAACACCAAACCTCGATATCAGGAAGCTCAGGAGGAAATCAGCCGCTGGAAGAATCAAATTGAAGTTCAGGAAGACCGCCCCTATTTGGACAAGGCTCAGATGCTGGCCCGCTATGGCACTGTTGAAGCCTTGAAAGCTGCTATTAATGAAGCCAGTAAAATTGGCAGGGGACGGGCGCTTTCCGAGCAAGCTCAGGAGCGAATCGCAGACTGGAACCGGGAGATACAGACTCAGGAAGACCGTCCCTATCTGGATCGCGCTGATATCCTCGCCCGGTTTGGCACCATTGAATCCTTGCAAGCCGCTATTGGCGAAGCTAGCAAGATGGGCGAGGGGCGGGCGCTTTCCCAGGAAGCTCGGCAGAAAATCCAGGACTGGACTCGGCAGGTGCAGCAGCAGGAAGACCAGCCCTACCTCGACGGGGCGCGGGACTTGGCTACTATTGGCAAACTGTCTGAGGCTATCGCGATGGCCGAAAAAATTCAACCGGGACGCGCTCTCTACAGCGAGGCTCGCGAGACTATCGACCAGTGGCGGGACGAAATCCAGGCCAAGCAATATCTGGAGGATGCTTATCGCGCCGCCAGTTCGGCAACCCCAGACACTCTGGCGGCTGCCATTCGCACCGCCAATCAAGTCTCTGAGAGCAGCACCTTGCGCTCGGAGGCGATGTCGGCGCTCGCTCAGTGGAGCCAGCAAATCTTGGCAATGGCCCAAGAGCGGTCTGAATATGACAAGCCGGGCGCGATTGAAATTGCCCAGAAAATCCCTTCCTATGCCCCAGCTTATGCAGCGGCACGCGCCCAAATTCAGCAGTGGGAAAAACAGCAGAATCCACCACCGCCGGCGGCTCCTGCGCCACCACCGGCTGCAGGGGCAGCCCCCTAATATCACTTCCGGTAGGTTAAGTCAAATTTTCTGGCGGCTTCTGGGGGCGCTCTCCCGCCCCCATTTAAAAACTAATTTAACGGATTTGATATTATAAATATGGCTGGGGCACATGATTCGATGCCTGTCCAACCTCCCATATTATATCAATTACGGTGGTATCGTTATTCAAAGTAAGGGCGGGGAAACCCTTGTAGGGGCGGGTTCACCCGAAATGTTTGCAGCACAACGAAGGATGTTAGTAAACCCGCCCCCGCCCCTACTAGGAGACAGGCGCAGTAAGGCGAGAATTACCAGTGCCCAATGCCCCACTCCCGCCGATGCATGCCCAATGCCCAGTGCCCAATAATTACCATGACTGCAGTTACACCTCAAGAAATTGCTCAATTTCGGACTGAATTAGCAGCTTATCCTGATGCCTTGAAAGCCCTTGATGTCATAGAGGACTGTGAGGGGGATTTGGAAGATGCCGCCCTCAGCCTAGCCATTGAAGTTGGACAGCAACCAGACAGCTTAAATTGGCTAGATGGCTTTGCCAAGAGATGTCGTGTTGCCATCTGTGAAGTGAAAGAGGATTTTTTGAGTGGCAAATATGCGGCTGTGGCGCAATTCTTGACTGCTAAGCGCCTTTGCCCAGAAATATTGGTAGCGCCGGTTCTCATGTATGTGATGAAGCAGGGTGTGAATAATTTTTGCGAGCCTCTGGAGTTTAAACTGTAAGTGCCGGCAGCCGGTGGAAGGCAGGCTGCAGTATGGGTTAGGCGAGAGTGGCTTCCACCGGCAGGCTTGAGAGAAACCCTGACACTCAGGCGCTTGCCGGTGCGGAACCCTCAACGACGCGCCGGTAAAACGCCTCCAGCGCTTCCACACAAGCTTTGTCGTCGTAGAGACAGGAATGGCGCTGTGCTATGCGCTGTGAGATACTGTCTCGCCACTGCCGGTCGAGACCTAATCTCACGGCTATTTCAATATATTCAGCTTCATTTTTAGCAACGGTTTCTGTGACGCCCAGCATTTGCAAAATGCCCCAGGAATGACGCCCGCGCATGAATTCACCCGGACAGGTTACGACAGGTAGATTGCAGGCGACCGCTTCTAAGGTAGTATGGCCTCCAGACCAGCTAAAGGTATCCAGAAAAATATCTGAAGCCAACATCAGGTTAAGAAAATCGGTGTTAGTTTGTTGAGGCACAATCACGCAATAGTCTTCGCTGTTCAAGCCTACCTTAGCAAAAGCCCGTTGCAGACGTTGCTGGAACTGCTCATTGAGCTGAGGAATTTTGTGGGCTATAAAGGCAAACTGAGCGGTGGGAACCCTTTGAGCGATTTCCGGAAAGGAAATATACTGCAGCGGCAGATACTTAGAGATAAATTGGCAGGATAAATACACCACAGCTTTATCCCGCAACTGAAAATATAACCTAGTCTTTGTGGGTGCAGGAATATCTGGTTTAGCGTAGGAGAAGGCAATATTAGGCAAGCGAATCAGTTGCTCTGAGTAGTGTTCTTGAGCATTTTCAGGCTCCATCAAATCGCTGGACAGGAAATAATCGATAGTTGGCAAGCCTGAAGTAATCGGATGAGCCCAGGTTGTACATTGAACGGGGGCAAGACGTAGGGCAGCGATTTGCGTAATTAGTGCGTACCTGCCGATATCTGGGAAAACCAGGATGTGCAGCTGGTCAGCAAGGATTTGTCTGCTGACTGCTTCTAGGCCATTAGGAATATGGTAAAATTTATCACAGCAGGTTCGATAATGTAGAGTAGATTGGTCTATTTTGCTGTCCAGGTAATAGCAGTAAACCTCAAAATTTTGTTGGTCACAATTGCGTAACCAACCAATTAATAGGTCGCCCGCCACATCGTATTGCAGGCAGTTAGAAATATAGCCAATCCGAATTTTACCATCTTTGCTGAGTGGGGGCATGGCTCGTTTATCTACCCATTCCGGATATTTAGCCGCCACAAGTCGGTGAACAAATTGCCCATACTGTTTCTGGAACTCTAGGTCATTGTAACCTTGATACTGCAGATATAAATTCCTAGGGCGACCTGTAGCTCTCAAAGCCTCATTTATGGCTTCTGGAGTGTCTAAGGGTGTGGTCTGAATCAGCTCTTCTAAACCCTGCGAAAACTGACGTCGGTAAAAATCAATCTCTTCTTGGCTTTCATATAAAATTGGTAAGGTTAAGAACTTCTTGAGCCGAAACTCTAAATCATCCGGGAACAACCGGCAGGCTTCAGCTGCCACTTCAATAGCTTCGCGGGTGCGCCCGCACTCTTGCAAGCCTGACACTAAACCAGAATAGAGATTGGCTGTAGCGGGATAGAGTCTAATCCCCTCTCGGTAAACTTTTATGGTTTCCTCATATCGGTGCAGGCGATTGTAACATTCAGCCAGTGAGATGTAAAAATTCACATCTCCTGTTTGACTCGCTAGAAACTTTTGATATTCGCTAATCGCTTCTTCATATCTCCCCTGATGATAAAAAGCATGTCCCAAGTAGAGAGAGGCTCGGGTGTCATCAGTTTTTGCTTGCAGTGCGACGCCCAAGTTATTCAGGATGTCAGGATTGTTGGGGCTGAGTTTGAGCGCGGTTTCGTAGGCGGCAATCCCAGCATCAACATCCCCTCGTGCCATCAAAACATTCCCCAGATTTAGATAGCTGCCAAAATGATCTGGATTAGCTGCAATCGCCTGACGGTAAACTGATTCAGCTCGCTCCATTTCACCGGCAGCCACCAGAATGTTGCCCAGGTTGTTGTAAGCGTCAATCAGGTTGGGTTGCAGCGCTATGGCTTCTTGATAAGCCCGAATTGCTTGAGAAATTTCGCCTATTTTTTCCAGCACTAAACCCAAGCTGTAATGCTGAATAGCTACCGCTGGCTCAATTTCCAATGACTTCAGCAGCACCTCTAGCGACTCCTGATATTCCTCCAGCACATAATACAGCCTGCCGAGTTTTAGCCAAACCTCTACATTCTCCTTGTCCCACTGCAAGACCAGCTTATATTTTTCTTCTGCCTTTATCAAGTCTTTTCTTACCTTCTGCAGGAATTCATCACTGTAAATCTTGCCGGCAGCTAATCCAGCTGCTAAAGCTTCAGAAACGTCCAGATCAAGGGCTTCCTTATATATAGTTTCTGCGATTTTTTCCCTGGACGGCGATTGCAGATTGTAAATAGCTTGAATGACTGACTGGTTGCGCACTTCTTGGAAAGCTGACCAACTGCAGTTACCAGCTTCTTCTATATCCCAGCTGAAAACCTGCAACCCATTCCAGAATTTAGAATCCCCATAGCTGGGTGCCGGTAGCTCCAGCAGTAATTTAGCTTGGGGATTAACAGCCACGAAGTCCCAGCTGGATTGGCGCACTGCCTCCCAATTACTGTGGCTGATAACTATTAAAGCTTTGTCCGCCAGAAAAGGTCTGACTAGCAGCAATCCCATTAAATGAGAGCGATAATCGTGGGCCCCGTCATAATAATACACTCCAATTTTATCAGAAGGGTTCACCTCTCGCAACTCAACCAGAAATTCTTCAAAATCTTGCTGGCAAAAGTACACGCGCTCCTCTAAGTTGAAATTAGAGAGGTTCGCCCTTAATTTCTCAAAGCTGTCTCCCCAGGTATCAAATTCCGAAAAATTATCGACAGCGCAGGCCATTTTATCGTGATTATCTAGCAGTGCCCCTATTAAACTAGCCCCTTGGAAGCTGCCGATTTCACAGTAAACCTCATCGGGTTCCATACAGGACACAGCAAAATTCAGCAGCTGCATGATATTTGCTGTTGTCATGCCTTGAACTCGGTCAAGGACTTCCTGGAACCGGCCCGACTTCGGACAAACTCCTTCTTCTCCCCAGTTTTCATACAAACTAGGAAGTTGCTCAATAAATCTTTGACAGTCCATGATTCACTTCGCCTTTATCCATGAAATGGCCTAAGCTGGTTGTCGCTGGCAACCTGAACCAGCGACGTTATCTTGATTTCTATTTATTGTAGCTGCCTGCAGCCTCTCCTACCCCTCCGCCTCAATTTGCCGCACCGCAGTTAGCGCCGAGTAAGAAACACCGGCAGTTCCTTCTCCCGGATGCGTCGAATCCCCCACCAGCCACAAACCCCTCACCGGCGTGCGCGTAGCAAACCCAAACGGGCCAAAAGTTGGCACCCGCTGGCCAATCCCCCCAACAATCCCCTGGTCCCGCGCCGTATAGCGGGCAAACGTCCTCGGCGTCGCCGCTTCTTGACAGACAATCGTTTCCGGCGTCAGGTTGAAATACGAACTCAGTCGCGAGATCGCCTCTTGCGCGTACTGGTTCTTCAGCCCTTCATAATCCGCACAATTCCACCACCGGCGCGTATCCGTGAACGACGACGCCGTAATCGTGGCCATAGAAGCGGGCGCTCGCCCATCCCCCGGATGGCTCACCGAGACGAAAAGCGAATTATTCTCCCCAATCTCACCTTGGTAGTCGTAGAGAAACTGCAAGTGAGGCGGGCATCCGGGCGGAATCGCTTCCTGTTTTACGCCTAAATAGACAACGAACGCTCCCGATGCCGGCGGCAGTTTGTCGGCACGGTAGCGGTAGCCTGCCGGTGCCTTCTCGCCCAGCAATTGCAGCAAATTTTGCACCGGCACATTGGCCACCACATGCTCAGCCGGTTCCGTCCAAACCTCCCCGGTTTTCTGGTTGCGCACCACCACGCCTTCCGCGCCCGAA
>CAZJNL010000036.1:5194-13436 GCA_964546515.1 uncultured Oscillatoria sp. | reverse complement strand
GGCAACTTCCCCGGAACTGTTACTGGCGCTGTCCTCGTTGAAGACAGCACCTTGCCCGTTAGCTAAGGGCGAGGAACATTTATCTGGGGGGTGATACCCTCTCAGTCCGATAGTTGCCCCTGAATTCCGAGCTGCCAAGAAACTCCGCCTTGCCGAGGCGGGGTTTTTTCCTTCTAATCAGACTTTTCAAGCGTTAGAGAACGTCGCGTTTTTTTGGGTGAGGTTGCCCACCGGCCCTTTTGGCAACATCTCGCCTAGCCGTTTTAACCGGCCCCCTTTGTCAGGCTCCTTTTTTTTATGCCTGCCGGTTGCGGGGAAGGGTGGTGCAGTAAAATAAAGGTTTTCGCTCTTAGCACAGTCCCGCAACCGGCACAAGACTTAGGGGATTTCTGAAGAAAAGCTTAAGAAAACAGAACCGGAAAAATCTGTGCTTACAATAAGACAAGAGTTGACGGGTTGAGCCTCAACTCCCTAAACCGTAAAAGGACAACAAAATCATGGCCATAACGAATCCATTTGCAGTCCCAGGCAATTCCCCAATAGGGGTTGAATTTACCAACACCCAAAATGCGGAAGTCGAATATACATTTACGGCCTGGGGGACTTGGACACCCGACAAAAATAATTCCGCTCTCATTAACGCATGTAGCGCTGAGGGGTTTCCCAGTCTCAACCCTGACCTTCAGGCTTGGTACAATCAAAATTTGCCGAATTTGGCAAGTTATATGCAGTATCGCGATAAGACTCCTTATTCCTTAGTGGCCGAAAACACCACAACGGGTCAGGTGACGGCAGTAGGGAAAAAAGCGACCATTGTTCTTAAGCCGAATGAAACCTTACGCTTCATTCTTAATAATATCCCGCAGGCATCTGCCCAGAGCGACGGCAGCATCAACGTCAGTTGGTCTAGCCAGAGCTTAGTTTCTAAAGTCCTGCTGTTTGACGGGGATCGTGATTATATCACACTCCCGTCAATGATTGTCAACTTTTCTGAGGGATTTACTGTAGAAGCATGGGTCTATTATGAAGAATTCCGCCACTGGTCAAAGATTATTGAGTTGGGCAATGGGCTAACTCAAGATGTCATCTTCTTTGGCAACTATGGACTTTTAAAAAGCCCAGTATTGTGGGTCTGGAATACCAAGTTTAACTTTAACAAGGAAATTGTGACTCCTACCCAAGTTCTCGAACCTAAGAAGTGGACTCACCTGGCAGTCACGATAGATAAACCCTCCGCATCCCAACTCAAAAATTGTAAATTTTTCAAAGACGGTCAAGAGATTCACTCGGCAGAAATGCACTTGCCCGACACGGTAAACCGTACCAAAAACTACATTGGACGCAGCTCCTGGTTTTCGGATATAGCAGATTTCAAAGGAAAGATGGCAGAAGTGCGGATTTGGAACAAAGCCCGCACCGTCGCAGAAATTCAGGCAGATATGTCCAAGCGCCTGACTGGGAAAGAGGCGAACTTAGTTGCTTGTTGGCCATTAAATGAGATCAAAACGGAAGGTTACGCTCAAAAAGTTGCAGACGTTACCGGCAACTTCCCCGGCACGATAACAGGAACTATCCTAGTAGAAGACAGCACCTTCCCCATTCGCTAAGGGCCAGGAACATTTATCTGACCTTGTAGGGGCGGGTTCAGCCAAGATATTTCTGACGAGCGAGCAGAATATGAATAAACCCGCCCCGACCTCGCCCACAAAAACGGTGCTACCGGACATGATATAAGGTCAGAAACCCGGTTTCTTGGAGAAACCGGAGGTTCTGCCTTCCGCCCTCTCAATAAAAACACCGGCTACTGCACGTACTCAGCATAAATCAATCCAGTGGCTGACAGCATTTCCCCATTCAGAGAAAGACTGACTTTAATCGGTCCCGTCACTTCCTCAATAAAACTGTATTGGCGCTCCTGATTGTCAGGCACCACCAACTCCGCCTTGCCGTCAAACTGCACCTCCATCCGCAGCCAATCCTGTTCGTCCGCCGCCTCCACCACCAAACTTTGCGGCATCCTCAACGTGCGCTGAGAAAACAGCGAAGCCATAATCCCAGGCAGGCGCGTCGGCAAAACCGGCTCTGGCGACCAATCCCAATTAATCCGCAAACTCGAACCCAGAAAAATCTTGCGCAACTCCTTATTCAAGTAAACAAAAATATAGGACAGCCCGCCCTCAGAGTGATTCCTGTTCGTGCGCAAGTCCAAAACAAACGTTAATTCTCGGCCATCCTCGCATTTAGCAAAAGCCACAAACCACTCCCAACCGATATCCTCGCCCCAGCGGAAGCGACCGAAATTGCGGTCGTGATAGCAAAACCAGTCAGAATTGATATTAAAACTCCGCCCGCAAACCGACAGTTCTCCCGCCAGTCGCAAACCGGGCACCAAACCCCACCCGATAAAACCGCTGCCGAAAGGCGAATCTTCTGTTACCAGCAAAGGTGTCGCCTCCGCCTGTCCTTGAAAGCGCACATAAAGCTGCGCCCTTTCGTCGCGGACTTCCACAGCGTAATTGTTGCCGTCAATATCCAGCGACATCCCTTTCCCTTGCAAGCGCAGCGGGAAACGGCGCACCAGTTCTGGCTTCCACTCCAGAGACAAAGCCGTGCCGAAAGTCGCCAGAGGCGTATCCAATTCCGGAACAATCGACTGGGAATTCATGTTAACAATAAACGTCACTTGAATTTCCCCCTGCCCGGGACGCCCCGCCAGAGTGACATTAACCAGCGAACGCACCCCGCTGTGCCGGTCGAGCAGCACAAAGTGATACCAGTCTTTCCAGTCTACCGGCGAAGCGGGGTCGTTTAGAGGGATTCGCAGGTCTTCAATGCGAGCTAGCAATTGAGGGTCAGTTGTCATCGCTGAATAGATTTTTCTTCGCCAAGTACATCGTCAAAAACCGGATCGGGCGCAACAGGGGCAGCCGGTGCAGCGGAATCGGGCGCGATCGCCTCCAGAAAAGCAGCAAACCTCGGCGACACCTGCCCCAGTGCCAGAACCCAAGCCCCAAACCAGAGGTCAGCATTCCCGCCCAGTGCGCTCACTGTGCTGCCACCGGCAAAATCGGGAACCCGAATTTTGCCCCGCAACTCACCGCCCAGCAAATCCGCTTCCACCAAAACCCACAGCCACTGCTCCCACAAATAAAGCATACCTTGCTGTCCCGGCAGCCCCCCAGTAGAAGCGTGATAAGCAGAAGCCGCCGACTGGCTCACCGCTAGCCAGCGCGGTGCTTGCGCCCCCGCCAAAGCCAGCACCCCATTCTTGAAGAACCGCGTGCTACCCAGTAGGGCGAGCAACCGGCTGCCCGCTTCCGTTTCCGCCCGCTCCTCACCCTTTTGGGCCAGAACGAGCAGCAGTTCCGCAGCCAGCCAGCGAGCCGACAGCCCTTCCAGACCGGCCAGTCCCGCTGCTAAACTGTAACCGGCTCGCTCTGCAGTGCCGGTGGAAACAGCAGCCCCATGCGGTGCGGTGGCGCAAGCTTCCAGGATGCTGGCAATTCTCGGCGACACCTGGGCGAGCCCCAAAGCGATCGCCCCAAACCAGCGCTCCCCATCCCCGCCCATTTTATCAGCAAATCCCTCTGCAAAAAGAGGCGGAACAGAGATTTCCTTCCCACTCGCCCCCGCTTCTAAATCCGTGTGAGCCAAATTTAACAGCCAGCGCTCCCAAATCTCCAATAAACGCCCTTTCCCGACCTGACTAACCAGCACCGAACTCGCAGCAGACAAGCTTTGAGAAATCCACACCGGCAGTTGAGCGCTTACAAATGCCCTCGCCCCATTTTGGAAAAAGCGAGTCCCCTTCAGTCGAGCCAGTAAATCCCCGCCCGCTTTTGTTTGAGCGTATTCCTCTCCTTTTTGAGCCAAAAGTGCCAGCAGTTCAGCCGCCAGCCAGCGAGAGGGAATCTTCTCCAAATCCAGCACTCCCGCTATCAAGCCAAAAATTCCCGCTGTCGTCGGATCTGGCTCCAAGGCAAACAGTTTATTCGGCTCCCCAGGCAGAGGTAGAGTCACCTGCAGAGGCAACTCTACCGCCTCAGTTTTATTGGGCAGACTATCCGCAGGTAGAATCTCTATTTTAACAGGAATTGCTGTTTCTTGCAACCCCGGAAATCGCAGCCAACTTTTGAAAATTTGCCCCGGCAGCAAATCCGAGGGAATATCCACAGTGACAGTCTGGCTAGCTTCACGCCCCCGCTCCAAATAAATGTAAGAGGGAACTAAGCGAGCAACTGTCGAGAAAATCTGGCCGCTGTCGCTCACCCAGTCATCCAGAGTCGGGTGCGCCAGCACAGTTTCATTCATCTCGTTGCGCAGCGACAGCCGCAACGAAAGCGTCGCGCTCGGTAGGATTTTGGCGCTCGCGCCGGTGATAGATGGCGGGAGTTCAATTGCTTGGCTCATTGTTCACGGAACTTTCAACATGATGATTTTACCAAAAATAGAGCTAGTTGGTAGGGTGGGTTCCCCCTCGCCTTTATACTCCTTTGAAGTCGGGTGTTCTAAAGGGAACCCACCCTGCTGCTGGAAGCGCCCTGCCGGTGGCAAAGATTTGTAGGGGCGGGTTTGCCGGAAATATTTGTGACACAGCTAACAATCGTAATAAACCCGCCCCGGCACCGCAGTTAGCCCGCAGTTGGCAGTTCGCGAAACCTTCAGATGATTTTACCAAACAGTGCCTGGGGTGCGTTACGGCTGACGCTATCACGCACCCTACGGCTTCAGACGTTCCGGTAGATCACATAGTCAATCAGTTCCTTGAGGAACCGGCGGTCGTGGACAGCAGAAACCCCTTCTTCGCTCGGGCGCAAAGGCGTTTCCCGCTGGAGAAAGTCCATCTTCTCAAAAATCTCAGAAGCTTGGTTGGCCAAAGTCCGCGCCACATTCCAGCCGTGATCGATACTGCCGCAGCGCTGCATCTGTTCGTAAATAAACTCCACCTGTTCTGGGGTTTTTTGCTCCCGAGGCAGGGCCAGGATTTCCACAATCTTTTGCGAGTCTGCAGCAGAACTGTGAGCGATGGCGTGATTCAGCATCAGGGTGCGCTTGCCCTCGTAGATATCGCCGCCAATTTCTTTCCCGTAAAGTTTCATGTCCCCCTGGAGATTCAAAAGGTCGTCTTGAATCTGGAAGGCGATTCCCAGAACCATCCCAAATCGGGTAACCATAGCCAAGGGTTCTACCAAGTCTTTTGCATGTGCGGACGGGTGCCCGACAATCAGGCCAATGCGGCAAGGCGTCATAAAGGAATACCAGCAGGTTTTCTTGACGCACATCTTGAAATAGTCTTGGTCGGTGAGGTTCGAGGCATTTGTTGCCACCCAGTCCAATTCCATCGCTTGCCCTTCCACCGATTGCTGGGCCATCAACTCAATCTCCTGCAGCACATCCAGGGTTTTGCTCACCCCAATCAGAGGCAAGTTTTCCAGCAACAGTCCCACGGCTAGGACGTTCGTGGCATCTCCCACATTAATAGCGCGGGGAATGCCAATCATGTGGTGCAGGGTGTCTTTGCCGCGCCGCGCCTCGTAACCGTCTTCAATGACAACGTTAATTAGAAACGCATTGTGATAGAGTTCTAGGGCGGCTGCTGTGGTCAGAGCGGACTGTCCCATCCCTCCTACGGCTCGCGCCGTGCTCAGGCACATGGTCGGACGCAGCTTTTTGCCGTTGCGGCAGTGATTATCTGCGAGCATCTCGTTCAGGGGTTCGTAGGAGCCGAGGGAGCCGCGTTTTTTGTCGATAAACTCCTGAATTTTCACGCCCACAGCTACCCGCGCACTGTGCAGCGCTTCGTTGATAATCTTCTTGTCGAACTCGTTTTTCTGTTCCGCCGGCGCAGTCAGTACCTGTACCGTTTCTCCGTCTGGCAATTTTACAGAAACTGTCTCTGTTGGCACTGAGCTTTTCTCTGGCGCAGTCGGCAGGTTTAGGGTTGCGATCGGGTTGGAGCTGGCACCATTTCCTCCCCCATTGGCTGTGCCGTTTGGCAACTCAAGCCTGTCTGCCAATGCTGTGCCATTGCCATTGCCATTGCCATTGCCATTGCCATTGGAGACTCCCCCATTGGCTGTGCCGTTGGGCGGGTGATGGCTGGAAGCCTGTGCTGTGCCACTATCATAATCGACTCCCCCATTGCCTGTGCCTTGGGGCGCGTAATGGCTGGAAGCCAGTGCCATAGCACTGACAAGTCCCCAGTTAGCTGTCGCTTTTGGCTGCAACTTCTGATGGTTGCCTGTCGGTACTATATCATTAACTACTACCCACTGAGGTGTGCCGTTGACTGGGAAGTGATCGTGGCTGCGAGCCGGTGCTGTGCCATTCACCAGCACCCAGTCAGCTGTACCGGCACCCTGCATGTTCGGATGGCGGTTTGCCGGTGCTATATTATTAACGAGTACCCAGTCAGCTGTACCGGCACCCTGCATGTTCGGATGGCGGCTTGCCGGTGCTATATTATTAACGAGTACCCAGTGGGCTGTGCCCGCACCCTGGAAGTTCTGATGCCGGCTTGCCGGTGCTGTGTCATTCACGAGTACCCAGTTAGCTGTGCCGGCTCTGGGCAAATTCTCATAACCTCGCTCCGGTGCTTTCATATTGGGGAGCGGTTGGGGATTTGCACCGCTCATCTGTTGTGGAGCTGTCTTGCCTTTGGTTTGATGAAATAACCAACTGAAAAAGCAGACGCATAAAATGCAGTAAAATAGTTCAGTCATCGATTGAGTCAGGGGTAAATGATTTGCTAGCTTTTGGGGGAGGAAATTTTAACTTGTCATATCGTATTGACTGAAAACAGGTGGCTTAAGCACCAGTTTTCTAATCTTTCCGAAACAGCCAAATCCTCCCCGATCTAACCCGAACCCCCACAGCAAATTTTAGGAGGCATCAATAGCCACCTAAAAGCTGGAGAACAGGTCGCTCGGTCCAAGAAGCGTAACAGTTCCCTAGTCTAACACAGAATTTCATTTTCTCAAGATTTTTTCGTTAGATTTTATAAAAAAAAAGGTTTTTAGATACCATTATACCACAAATGTGGTAAGATTTTATTCTTGACAGGATAATCTCAGAGAATATGAGATTAAATTAGCGTTGAATTGCTAGAGGTCACAAATGGTATATGCGTCGGACGATCGCCGGGAGCAGTTGGCGAACTGGATACTCGACCTGGTGGAAATACTGCGGGCCAAGGGAGGCTCTACCTGGAGGGTGTTGGTTCAAACCGTCTCTGGAAAGACTGCGGCCATCTCCCTAGACGGTACTGGATTGCGCCTGCGGGCCTTCGGGGGCAGTGAGCTGCAAGTTCAGGTGGAAGCGATAGAAGCATCAGAGGCGCTCAACTTTCGCAGCGATGCCGAGACGCTCAGAGACGTGATTGCGGGCCGGCTGTCTTTGGACGCCGCCGTCACTGCCGGCAGCATCTACGTTCGCGGCGATTTAGAGGACGTGCGGGGAATCTATGCGATCGCAATGGAGATTATAGCCGACAGTCCCATCAGTGCGCAATTGCAGCGCCTGTGGCAAGAGTTCGACGAATCGTGGCCGCGTCCCGCCTCCCCCCCGCCTTGCCGCGCTCTCGAACAGCAGAACCAGCCTTACGGCTATCTGGTGAATCAAGTGCCGGAAGATGTGCTTCGCACTGACGTAGAGGAGTAGATAGTAGGGTGCGTTCCTTCAGGAACGCACCCAACTACTTCATTTCATAAAGAAACCCGGTTTCTCAGAAACCCAGTTCCCGTTTAGGGCACAACAGTCCACTGCACTGTAACAGCGCCCTGATTGTCGCGGAAACCAGCCCCCTGAACGCCGCCTTCATCGTCATTTATCGTCAGTGAAATCGTCTCGCCAGCAGCAACATTCAGGATAGCTTGCTGACCGACAAATTCATAACTGCCATTCCCGCGACGGGCAATTAAACCACCCTCGGGACGCCCGGGCATACGGTAGCCCCGTCCCGCATTAGGATAGCTAGGATGTCCGCCAGCACCGTGCATTCCCACACCGGGATTATATGTCCATTGCCCGGAAGCAGTGAACTGAACCCGCACCGAATTACCAAATGTATTCGCCCAGGGCACACCAGGCAAGCTGTTTGCCGGCACTTGCAATGTTCCTGACTGGGGTTGCGGGGATTTAGCAGACCAGTTGACTGTGATAGTGCCGCTGTTGTCACTATAGGACCCGGGCAGATCATTCAGAATGAAAATCAAAGTTTCACCCGGTTTCAAGACCAAAGTCG
>CAZJNL010000036.1:0-5094 GCA_964546515.1 uncultured Oscillatoria sp. | reverse complement strand
TTTCTTGGCCCACTTCTGCCAGAACCGCACCGGTTTGCTTGCTCACCGCCAGCAGAGCAAAGGACGTATTGTTAGGATACTTCATCACACTCTGATACTTGAAGTCCTTAATCCCCGCTGGCGTGGATTTCAGTTCAAAGGAGGTCGCCAAGCTAAAGCTGCCTGAGGATGGCGTAAATTTAAACGTCACATCCGAACTCTGGGTGTTGGTAAATTCTACCCCTGTCTCCGAGTTGCAGGGGATTTCCATTTTGCCCTCTAATGCTGTCATAAGCTTTGATTTCCCTTCAGTTGTATGTTAGCCGTATGCCATATTTTGGCAAAAAAAGCTATTTTTTGCTTGCTAAAAAAGGAGGTTCCCTGCGCCTCTCACGAGAACCCCCTTTTTCTTCTAATTCCCTTCTACTCTCCGTAAGCTACCCAATTAGCCCAGACCGTATATAGAACGGTATCAAACCAGGTTTTGTATTCCACCTCAAACCCGGAATCCGTGATATTTTTAGCATTCACTTGCACGCGGGTATTCTTAGTTCCATCCACATCCAGCCCACTCAATCCGATGACGACTTTGGGCGGCTTCGCAAATTTGGACTCAAAGGTCACAGCCCGCGTGAAAACCCGCTCCGCAACTGGCCCTTGGTTGAGCGTCCAAGTAGTGTCTTGATAGGAGCCATTGACGACTGTACCTGATTGCAGCTTCATAGTTTAGTACCTCTTGTTTCGTTACAACTGCGCGTACCTTAAACCCACTATAACCTAAAAATGGTTATATGGATTGAGTGCTTGCTGAATGTATTTTGTTGGTCGCTCTATTCTCCGAAGGCCATCCAGTTTGCCCAGACCGTATAGAGAATCGTATCAAACCAGGTTTTGTATTCCAGATCGAACCCACTTTCCGTTATATTCTTAGCCGTAACGGTAACGCGAGTATTTTTTGTTTCATTCACATCCAGTCCGCTGATTTCGAGGAACACCTTGGGAGGTTTGGCGAATTTGGACTCAAATTGCACTGGACGGGTAAACAGCCGCTCTCCAATGGTTTCTTGGTGGAGCTTCCAATCGGCATCTTGATAGGAGCCGTTGTAGGTCGTACCGGATTGGATTTTCAGAGCGGAGGCGCTCACCCCTGACCACTTGACAGTGATGCTGCCGATGTTATCAGAGTAGTACTGGGGCCCATCATTCAGAATGAAAATCACCGTTTCGCCCGGTTTCAAGACCAGAGTCGTTTCTTGGCCCACTTCTGCCAGAACCGCACCGGTTTGCTTGCTCACCGCCAGCAGGGCAAAGGACGTATTGTTGGGATACTTCATCACACTCTTATACGGGAAGTCCTTAATCCCCGCCGCTGTGGGTTTCACGTCATAGGACGCCACTTTAAATTCGTTGGAGGATGGCGTAAATTTAAACGTCACATCCGACCCCTCGGTGTTGGTAAATTCTACCCCTGTGTCCGAGTTGCAGGGGATTTCGATTTGGCCATCTAATGCTGTCATAAGCTTGGGTTTTCTGTCCAGTTGTTAGTTAGTATTCTGCCCTATTTATGCCTAATAGCTAGGACTTGATAAGTATTTTACCTTTCTCGAAAAGCCAGCTTGATGCCTAACTACAAAAACGGCAGTTTTACCTGACTCAATTTGTCAGACCGGCAAGCGCGAACTCCGTCCATCAGCTTGTTAGACCATAGCCCCCAGGCATCCCCGGTTTGGCTTCTTTTGCAATATAGCACCCTCCAAACAGTTTTGTCATTTTCACTCCTGGATTTCGTGTTAAATTTTGTTACGCAACCGCCCCAAAAAAACTGGACAAAGCCAGCTGCCTTGAAAAAGTTCAATCTTTTAACACTTGACAAAATTAAGATAATGCCCTCAGGCAAAAAGTGGGCCAATGCTATAAACATAACTTATGATACAATCGGGGGCGGAACCCAACCAGACTGTACAAAAAGATTTCGCGGCAGGTCAGATGGAAAAAGAGATAGCCGGCACCAGAAACGCCAGCACCGAACCGAAAACAAGCAAAAATCAGAGCAAACGCATTGTCTTAACAACATTTGGCTCCCTGGGCGACTTGCTCCCCTACATGGCGATCGCGCAGGAACTGCAAGCGCGGGGCCACCGGCCCGCAATCGCAGCCAACGAGAGCCAGCGCCGCCACATTGAAGCCCGGGGCCTTGAGTTCCATCCCCTCAGACCCGAGAGTGAACCCAAAATCGAGCAGGACTGGGAATACTTCAAAATGATTTCCGACAGCCAGAAGGGCACTGAATACCTGATTGGGCACCTGTTAATGCCCCACCAGCACGCCAGCTACAGCGACCTGATGCAAGCGTGTCAAGGAGCAGACCTGCTGCTGACTCACCCCCTAACCTTTGTCGCTTCCATAATAGTTGAGAAAACCGGCATACCCTGGGTGTCAAGCGTCCTCTCCCCCGCCTCCCTAATATCCGCCTACGATTTGCCGGCAAACGTCCCAACTTCCGCCTCCCCCTACGAGCGAGCCCTCGCCGCAGTCGCAAAAGATACCGCCTTGCGCAGCTTCCGGTGGAACGCCCGCTTGTGGAGCGCTCCCGTGCGCCAGCTGCGAGCCCAACTCGGCCTTTTACCCAGTGGCGACCCAATTTTTGAAAGCCAGCACTCCCCCAACCTAGTCCTGGCTCTATTTTCCCGCGCCCTAGCCTCACCGCCACCCGACTGGCCCCCCCAAACCCTTGTCACCGGCTTTCCCTTCTGCGATCGCCCCGCCGGCACCTCCCAGAAAAACGAACAGCTATCTCCCGAACTGGAGAACTTTTTGAATTCAGGTCCGCCCCCCATCGTCTTCACCCTCGGCACCACAGCCGTGTGGATGCCAGGTAACTTTTATGCAGAAGGCGCTGTAGCAGCCCAAAAGCTGGGCTATCGCGCCGTCTTGCTGATGGGAGGGGTAGCCCACCACATCCCCCCAGGAGCGTTTCCCGAGGGCGTAGCCGCCTTTGAGTACGCCCCCCACTCCCAACTCTTCCCCCGCGCCGCCGCCATCGTGCATCACGGAGGCGTGGGAACCACCGGCCAAGCCATGCGATCGGGCCGGCCGGCACTCATCGTCCCCCACAACTACGACCAGCCCGACAACGCCGAGCGCCTTGTGCGTCTGGGCGCAGGGCGCACACTCACACGCGATCGCTGCACTGCAGCAACACTCACCGCCGAACTCCAGCAACTCTTATTTAACCCCAGCTACGCCACCCGTGCCGCACAATTGAGCCAGATAGTGCGCTCAGAAAACGGCGCAGCCACTGCATGCGACGCCCTCCTTTCCCTGGCGAGGTAATATCACGGAACGCACCCTACCTATATATCGTAGGGTGCGTTCCCTCTGGGAAAGCACCATTGATGAACTGCTCTAGCACACAGAACGCACCCTACCTATATATCAGCAGTAGGGTGCGTTTCCTTCAAGAACTCCCCCACTGATTGAGCTGTTCTATAATAAGGAACGCACCCTACCTATATATCAGCTAGCGAACGGGGAATGTGCTATCCTCAACGAGGACAGCCCCAGTTAGAGTACCGGAGAAATTGCCGGTGAGGTCTGCAACTTTGAGAGCTGAACCTTCCACTCGCACATCATTTAAGGGCCAATAAGCAACCAGGTTTGCCTCTTTGCCGGTGAGGCGCTTGGACATATCGGCTTTAATTTCTTGTTCCGTGCGAGCCACCTTCCAGACAGAAACTTCGGCGATTGAACCGAAAAAGTAGTACCAGGGCGGGGTTTGTTCTGAAGCTCCCGCTCCAATCCTCAAAGGAAAGACCGTGTTAGGAACATAAGCGGTTGCCAGCGTTCCCGCCAAATTTCCATTGACGTACAGTTTGAGAGCAGTACCGTCATAGGTGGCTGCCACATGAGTCCAAGTATTCAGAACCACAGCGGGCCCTACTAAAGTTTGCCAACCGCTGCCGTTACCTACCCAAGTTTGCCATTTGTTATCCTCACCGGCATACAACTTATACCCTTTCAGGCCATTCTTGCCGTCACGAGAGGTCACAGGAGAGCGCCACTTGCCTTGTCCGCCTGTCACTTTCGCCCAGCAAGCAACGGTAAATTGGCTCGGGTTGAGTTGCGCACTGTAAGGGACTTGCACATAATCGCCATCCCCGTCACACAGCATGACTTTGGAAACTAAACTGAGGGCTGACCAGCTGACAAAGATGCTGCCCTTGTTATTGCCGTAGTCCCAAAATAAATCATTCATGACGAAGCGCAAGGTTTCGCCCGGTTTGAGAACGAGCGTCGCTTTTTTGCCAATATCGGTAACATCACCCGTTGTCAGGTTGTGGGCGACTAAGCCGTAAATGGCATTCTTGGGATACTTCGTGTAGTTTGCCATATCCGGCCAACCTTTTATAAGCCCATCCCGAATCAGCGGCTGGAGACTGGCCAGCCCCTCAGCGGTACATTCTAGGTTGGGATTAGTTGCATCGGACGACCAAGTTCCGTTCGGCGTAAATGTGTACGCGACTTCCGTGCTTTGGGTATTGGTAAAGTCAATCCCGGCTTCGGAAGTGGCCGTCACTTCAAATTGGCCCGTTAATACCATGATTCTGTTTGACTCTTACGGTTTAGGGAGTTGAGGCTTTCTCCGTCAACTCTTCTGTTATTAAAGCACAAATTTTAGACAGCTTGTGGTTTTTAACTTTTCTTCATAAATTCCTCTAAGTCTTGTGCCGTTTCCGAGACTGTTATATCAGCAGTAGGGTGCGCTCCCTTTAAGAACGCCCCCACTGATTGATCTGTTCAAGAACACGGAACACACCCTACCTATATATCAGCAGTAGGGTGCGCTCCCTTTAAGAACGCCCCCACTGATTGATCTGTTCAAGAACACGGAACACACCCTACCTGTATATCAGCAGTAGGGTAGTTCCCGTCTGGGAACGCACCACCGATCCATTACTCTAGCACAAGGAACGCACCCTACCTCTGCATCAGCAGTAGGGTTCCTCTGGGAACGCACCACTGATGGACTACTCTAGCACACGGAACGCACCCTACCTCTACATCAGCAGTAGGGTTCCTCTGGGAACGCACCACTGATGGACTACTCTAGCACAC
>CAZJNL010000035.1:0-13468 GCA_964546515.1 uncultured Oscillatoria sp. | reverse complement strand
TTTAGCTCAACCGCTAGCAGGGGTGGCGCTCTGAGGACTGTCACTGTATGGAAAGCTCGCTCTTTGATGCAGTACTGGCAGCAGGCCACTCAAAATCGTCAGCGTTCGCTGTTGAGCCGCGCTGCTGCCGAGATTGGACTGCCTCTGTAAGGTTTCCAACGCCGGGAATCCGATGCGAAGCTAGCTCCAAGTTTTCCTAAAAATCTGTACTCGTAGCCTTATAGCGTTCCGCTGAGTAACCAGCGGGATGTCCTAACAAAACTCATCTATGGCGGCACGAGCTGAGGGGGTGTTTTTTTTGCAGGACTCCGACTGCATCTAGAAGCGAAGACCGGGAAACTGATAAGCTCGTACTCAGCTGAATCAGCTTGTGGTCGAAAAGTCGGCTCCGCCGACAGAGCCTCGTTCCCAGCTCATGCTGGGAAGGAGGGGAAAAGGAGGGGAAAGCGGCTTCAGAGCCGGTGCCGGGGAAGGAGGGGAGAAGGAGGGGAAGGAGGGGAATGGGAGCAAACGGTAGCATCCAAGATGGAACTATCCTACCTAGCACACTTAGCAGGCATCGGCACCTTTGACCTTACCCTTGCGGCCTACGGCGTACCGGAACCTCACTTAAAAGTAGTTGCTGTAGAGACTGTTAAGCTGACCTTATTAGCACTGTTTGAGAAGTGGGTTCAATTTCTACTGTCAAGTGGAAAGATAACAGAGGTAACGTTTAAGAACACTTACAAACCTCAAATCAAAGCTTTAAAGGATGCTGGTAAAGCTATTGATGTGCCAGCTGATTTGGTTGGCTGGTTAAGTGCCAATCGCTCCTCTCTCGTCAGTAGCCGAGTTTTGAAATCGTTAAACCGCTGCATTGATTGGGCTATTCGGTACGGCTGTAATCCCTACGGTGAGAATAATCCTTTTAAAGGGTTAGCTGATGCTCTCAAGGTGGAAGTGGGTATTGTCAAGTCTAAGTACGCACCGACGCCAACATCTATAACCGACTCTGATGAAGTTGATAATGAAGGTTTCCGCTTAGTCAATGGCAATAAAAAGCCTATGGCATTCACTATGGATGAAGCTTAGGTCATCATTGAAACGTTACGTCAGCATCCCACTCGCAAGCACTACGCTAAGGTCATAGAGTTTCTGTTCCTCACCGGTTGCCGGCCTGGTGAGGCGTTCGCACTCAACTGGAGTGATATCAGTACCCACTGCACTCAGATACGGTTTGAGAAAGGCTATGTGAAGGACATCCGACGGGAAAACAGAGGATTCTCACCGCATATTACCCACACATATTGACTCTCTGCTGTGTCAAATACTTAAAGAAATGAAGGCTACTAACCCCAACGCTAAGCCTGACGTTCCAGTGTTTGTTAATACACGAGGTAAACGAATCACAACTGATGCTATAACAAACTGTTGGTACGGTAAAACAAACAGAAAGGGGTATTCCCCCGGCATTGTTATGCAACTAGCACAAGAAGGCAAGATACGTCGCTATCTTAAGCCTTACTGCACTCGCCACACCTTGATCACAGCTGCCATTTTTGAGTGCGTCACCTGATGCAGTAGCACGTTTATGCGGTACGTCAGTGAAAATGATTTACGATCATTACTTTGAGCAACCAGAGGAATTGATAGCGCCTGACCTTAGCAAGCTCGTGGGCCGCTTAAATAACAGAAATTAATCTAATAAAATACTCCCGATATATCTGGGAAATCAGGGGGTTTTTATGGCTCTTTCCTTACTGACTTCAAAACCTTAAAAGATAAAACCATCCCCGGTGGTAGGATGGTTCTATCTTATGACCCCTGCTGAACAACGGGGAAACGTGATTAAAGTTTAAATTTAAATATTAATTTATATAGGCACCCGTCATGCAGTACCAACCGTTTATGAGCGTGGGGACAGCTAACTGCGGTGCCTACTGACTATTGTAGCAACCAGTTTTCCCAACTGTCAACTCACCCCGCTTACGGTGACAAACCAGTCAGGATCAGTGTACAGGTACGGCAATCGGCGATACCGCTTGAGAAATTCCAGATCGCTACCACCGCTGTCCAGCAGCATGCTGCTGATTGGATAGGTAAGTGGAAGTAGGTAGTCATCCACAGAGGGGTATACCTTGATTGGTTTCTCATGCAGCTTGCTGCCGGCTAGGTTCCACACCCTCCTAACCAGTATCCAGGACAGCACGTTATCAAAGCTTTCACCATTGAATGTTTGGAAGGCAAGCACCACTCCAGAAAAGTCTGAAGATAGGTTGATTGACTTCCAAGCATCCTTGGTAGGATGTACCGTACCAAGTGGAAACAGGCTGATGCTGATGGCTTACCGGAAGCGACGGTGGTAGTCTCACCCACTTGACTGGTTTCATCAGCATTAACCGGCTGAACAAGGGCACTAACTACCCAAGCACCTGACACACAACCAGGGAGTACACACTTAGTGGTGGTCGCCACAAAAGAATATGTGCCGCCACCATCAAGCTTCCAAGTCTTAGGCTGATTATTGGTAATCATCTGTCCTATAGCCTGGGAAATCATCACCAGGTTAAAGAAACCAGGAAACTTGATTGAACAGGTTCTAGGTTTGTCTTTAGAAGTCTTTAAGGTTTGATGCTTTAAGCGTACAGTCCTACCTTTGTAACGTATCCCACCCTTCTTAGTGCCATGTTCAGGGACAGTGACATCAGTACCTGTAGGATCGCTAAAGTCCTTATAAGCTTTAAAGGTGTACGCTTTAACAATGTCTTCTTGTACAGCAGTAAGCTCTACAGTTGGAATGTTAAAGTAGCTAACTACAGGTTCTGGAATCAGGATGGCAGCATTAGCAGTGACTGTAGTCTCATCTCCCTTAGTAGGGGTGGAAGTCTTAGAAAAGTTGTGCGAGTAAACAAGTTTTGTAAGCCATATATAAGCCTCAATTGAATTGCGCCTTGAAGGCTATAGTGAATTGGCTTAAGCAGGCAACTCAAGGAAGTCTTTAGCACCGACAACCAGATCCCCGGTAGTTGCATCAGTGGAGATGTCCACAGGAATGGTAAAAGTGCCGGTAATCGTGTCTTGCGCCTGGTTTACCTGGTAGCTAACACCACCGATGGTAAAGCCGGCCTTGCGGGTGCGCTCAGAGGAGTCTACCAAAACTTTGAGAAGAGTTTGTGCGGGTGTCATTGTGTTGTCCACTTAACTACACCCTCACCCTAGCAAGTGGGAGCAATGGTGACAACCCTGTAAACCGCACTGCGCAAGGGCTGAGATCCTGCAATCACTCACACATTTTTGTCTCTACACCTATAGGTGTTTCAAGAGAGGGCGGTTGAAAATTTCAGAGTATTGTTAAGTTTTTGTAAACTTGCCAACTGGCATCTCAGCCCGCCTGCGGCGGTAGGTGTGATGGCTATTTTGCAGTTGATTTTTGACTGTCAGAGTTTTGTATTGGGGGTGAGGCATACCCCCCATTGGCGATGTGGATCTGTGCGGCTGTGCCGCTCACATTCTTACGCGCCCGATCCACTCCCTTACTACAGCCCTTGGCTGGCATCTCACGAGCCATATACTCGGGGTTGCCATTACGTTTCGCCCACACTCCCACCCGCTCAACCAGCCGGTCAAGGCTGAAATCAGCCCCCGCATAAAGCTCAAAGTGGTTTAGTCACACAAGGCCGACGGCCTTCTCTAAATCTTTAACAAAACTCTGAATAATTTGTCTATATATTCCTGCTTTAACCTCTAAATCACGCAATCCATAGCGTTTCTCAAAATCAGTAACGCTTAATTCAAACTCTGGGAATACATTGCCCAAAGATAGTGCTTTATATACACACTTCATGCGCCGAAAACGTGACAAATTGAGGAATACAAGGATGCGCTTGATATCCAGCGGTACTCGCCAACTCACATTATCTTTAGGCTTGCACCGTGCGACGGCACGCTTGTGTCCTTCCGGAGCTTTATATTTAAGTTCTAATTCGTCAGCAAAACCCTTGCGTTTGGCTAGAGCATCACGCATCTTACGCCGGCGGTATTCATACTCATCAGGGCAGTCGTGACGCTTGTTATAACCGCCCATCTTCACATCTTGTTTTATTTCCGAGTTGAGAACGCCTTTACCTTGCAGGTAAGGTTTACCGCCTAGCAGTTGTGGTTTTTCAAACTTGCGTTCGCCCGCATTCAGTAGGGGTAGCGAGTCTTTCAAGTATTGAATGTCGGCATCACGGCCTGTAACCCCCGCCGGTGGTTTCCACCCGCGTTTTGCAACCTTCACAATTTCTAAAGCGTTTAAAACCTCATCCGACAACTCACCATCCCACAGTTCAGACTCAAGTCTTGAACGCAGTGATTCATCAGTGTTAAGCAGGATGTAGTCACGCTCCTTAAACACAATCGCTATATCACACTTGGCTCGCTCATCCCAATCAAGTGTGTGTAATATCTCATCCAAGTGTTTGTAACCAGTGTTTATATCCTGAGAAGGGATAAACTTACCAGTCTCAACCATCACTGAATCAGTCACAACCATGTCAGCGTGATTCTCCTTAGCCACGACTGCTATAGCAGCCCTGATGGCGGCTGTTATGAAATTGGCGTGCAGCGGGTTGCTTATTTTAGATTCAACTATCTCGTGATGTGCTGTAGGCGTGACAACCCCGCCGTTGTAGAGGCTCTCATGCACTAAATCGCTGTTGTAGCAGGGAGTTTTTTGAGCCTTCTTACCATAGATGCCGTTGCCAATCAATTAGATTGTGTTTTGCAAGGCATCGTCGCCGGCTTCTTTAGCCTTCTTACGCAACTCAATTAGAGCCTCTATAACAGCACAATCTGGTTTCACCATCAGGGCGATCGCTCTCTTGTCGCAGCCAGTAGATTCCACCTAGTACATTGACTTTCAGCTTAGTGCCTTTGCCAAAGCCTGTATTTCATGTGTACCAATCAGAGCCTTTTTGCAATGTGACCAGCTCACCATCCTTAATAGTCACTGGTAGGACGATGCTCATCAGTATCGTTTGGCAGGTTGAATTCAATATTTGCCACCAGCGGTGTCATCAGCCCATTTGGCTAAATCCCTAATTGAGTAATCCTTTAGAGTGCCTAACTGACGCGGTTAACACAATATAAAACCCACTTTTCGCAGTAGGATAGGCACTCTTAATATCCCACACAGACCTGTTCTGGACTATAGTGGTGCGGTCGCCTAGAAATGATTTATTTAAACACCCATTTACTTTCAGTGCATCCGGGGGTAGTATCTCATTCTCTAATCCCTCTTTGAGATACTTCTCTTTGTCGTACCATCCCTTCTCTTTTGTGTACCTGGCAGGCTGTAATGAGAATTACTTCCGTCTATTGATTTTTGAATTTTTGTGAGGCTTAGATTGTTTTTACAGCTAGCATTGTTTTTCAGATCACCATCCCCCTGTACTAGCATTAGTTCTCTTAGTGTTTCCAGATTTGGTATTATACAAGCCAACTCGGCGTTGTTATACCAGGATATGAGTTAGATGTCAATTTCATTAGACAGCCTTAAGAGGTTTCTAATGTACTCCAGATGTGCTGACAGCTGCTTGGCGTTTAATAAAGGATCTGCTGCACTCTCTTCCTCAGTGGTGCGGTCGTCCAATACAAGGGTTGTGTAGACGGGCTTTCCGAATCCCTTTTGTTCATGTGGTATTACAGCGACTAACCCTTCTGGCGAACGTCCCCTTGTATAGTAAAAACCCAAACCTTCTTTAAAAAGAGCTACAGCATTCTCAGGCTCATATCCATCAGGGCATCCCGCGTCCTGAAACTCTTCATGTTCTTTCTGTTTTGCTTTCTCATACCATTGCTGCCAAGGGAGAGTAGTTGCTAGAGTGAGTTGGGAGGTGACAAGTCGTTGGTGTTCTAGCGGAACCTTCTCACCTGTCTCGCCATCACGCTTCCAAGTGTCGTATTCTGTGTCGTAGCCTATGAGGAATTGTAGACGTGTAGATTTCCTGGTAGAATTTAATTATTCTGCGTGTTTCATCTGATAAATTACCTTCATATCCTAGGGTTTATGTCTGGGAAACCTACCTGTTTTTATTTTGATATTTAGCTCTCATATCGCACCACCTTCTCAACGAAATATGCTAGAAGGGAGTACATTGGCATGTCTTTCTTAGCAGCCAACATTTTAAATTCCATGTGGGGAGCGGAATCAACCCAAGTCATCAAAGGCTTCCCAGGTTTTCCATTGGCCATCCTTCTCGGTTTGGTTGTCCTAGAGATCCTTGCCATCGTCATATATCTCTGTAGCGTTCATTAAATTATAAATTATTTTCAAGTTTGGCGACAACGTGAGCGTCACAGTCGCGTGGCACCGGCCCAACTGCTCAAAAAGTATGAGGGTGAGCTTGATTTGCAAGTCCATTTACGCAGTGCGGTCGCAGATGCCCACAGCTGTGATCCGAGAGGGTAGCCAGTGCGTACATCGCAATGCAAAGTAGCTCAAACCGCTGACGATCGCTGATTTCAGCCATTTTGTACACTCCTTGGTGCCCTACCAGTGCCCTACCACCATCCCACTTACTGCCAATGGGATGCCGCTGCGAGAGCGGTACAATCGCACACTGCAAGGATGTGTCCTGTAACCGCCTAAATTTAGCTCTAAGCACTTCTAACCCCATTGTAAATAGCTGTTTAGGAGGTTTAGTCGTGTACATAACTAAATTTAAGATTTACCGTTAAGCGCCTTCAGTCCCTTGGCCAAGCTCAGGGCATTGTACCCTGTTTGGCCTTGCTCGCAGGCTGATAGGATGTCTGCCAGATGGGAGTGCGTCTGACTCAGTTTGTCGTGTACAGCACTGTAGAGACTTTCCACACCAGCCGGCTCACCGCCACACTTACCGCTATCTAGCCGCTTAGCATAGTCGAGCACCTGAGCAACGATGGCCTTAGGAACCCTGACGGCAATGGTTTGTCCCATCCTCCACTTACCAGTAAATAGGTGGCCTAAACTGCCGTCTGACTTCCGTGCCCGTATCCCACCTCTACTCATAAAATTGTTGTAGTGTCGCGTACAACACAATTATAGGGTGTGGCCACAGTCAGCGTTGAGCGTAGATTTCGCGTAGAGAGGGGGTATGTAGATACCCTGACAGCGGCTGCTAGCCGGCGGCATGACGCTGACACGATCCACCACCCATCGGGGTGAGTAGGGGGGGTGACTGCTACTCAACGGCCTTTCAGCCGGTGCTGGTGGGTTGATGGTGGCTCAAAACCCCAGAAAAATGCCCTACTTGTAGGGGCTCAGTAGGCGTGCGTGGGAGTGAGAGTGCTAGGATGTAGATGTGGACAGCATTATGAGCCAATTTTCAAATTTTTGACAGAAAAATTGCCTGTTGTGATAGCGTCAGCCCCAGAGTCCAGCGTCTATGTCTAACCCCGCCCAGATCGCAGACCAACGCCAGCAAAAGCCGCATCCCTCAAATGCCAGCCGCTCAGAACGCCGCTTTGACAGCAAAGACAGCCGCAGAGAGAGACGGCGAGAGAGGCAACTGATTGACCGGGAGGGGCCCTTGGAGCGATTGATTGGCTTTACCAGTTCAATTTTTTCTAACCTCTGGACAGGAGCCTCCGACTGTCAGCTCGGCAACAAGTGGTACAGCAAAGGCAACTACGAGCTGGCGGTTGCCGCTTACGAAAAAGCGATTCAACTCAAGCCTGAGTTGCATGTCGCTTGGTTGCAGATGGGCAAGGCGCTGGAAAAGTTGCACCGGCACTCGGAGGCGATCGCAGCCTTTGACAGAGCGCTGCAACTGAAGCCGGACGACGGCTGGAGCTGGACATTGCGAGGGAAGTGCCTCTACCACTTGCAGCAGTATGAAGCGGCGCTGGCATCTCTGGATCAAGGCATTCAAATCGATCCGAAACGGGATGAAGCCTGGTATTACCAAGGCCGGTCGTTTGAGGCGCTGCAACAGTACGCCGCTGCTGCTGAGGCTTATGGCAAAGCCTGTCAGCTGATGAGTAATTCGCACGCGGTTTGGCATCACCGAGGGCGCATGCTTCAGCAACTGCAACAGTTTTCAGCTGCGGCTGACGCTTACGAGCGAGCGCTGAGCCTCAAGCAGGATAACTTCGATACTTGGCTCAACTACGGCATGACGCTGGCTGTTTTGAAGCGCTACGACGCGGCTGTGGCGGCTTGTGAGCGAGCCCTGCAACTCAACCCGAGCAGCTTGGAGGCTTGGATTCACCGGGGGCAGGCTCTGGAGCAGCTGCAGCGGTACACGGACGCTGTTAGCTGCTACGACCAAGCGATTCTACTACAGCCTGATGCCTACGCCGCCTGGTATCACAAAGGTATGGCGCTGAAGCACCAGTGGTATGAAGCGGCGATCGCCTGCTTGGATAAGGCAATTGAACTGCAGCCAGATATCCCGCAAGGGTGGCATGGGCGGGGTTTGGCGCTGGCTGAATCGCGACAGTACGCAGCGGCGCTGGCTTCTTTTGACCAAGCTACTAAACTCAATCCGAAATGGCCGGATGCCTGGTTGGGTCGCGGGAAGGCGCTGTGCGGATTGCGCCGGTATAAGGATGCCATCATTGCCTACAGCAATGCCATTCAACTGCAACCCGACTTCTCTGAGGCTTGGTTTGGGCGAGGCTCGGCGCTAGAGCAGCTGCAGCGCTACGCCGAAGCGATTGCAGCTTATGACAAAATCATTCAACTGCACCCGGATGACTTGGGTGTGGCCTATCGGGCTTGGTTGAAACGCGGTCAGGTGCTAGAACAGATGCAGCGCTATGAAGAAGCAACCGCCGCCTATGACACATTAATTCTAATTCGCCCGAAGGATGTGGAAGCTCGGCTGAAACGCGGCTACGCCCTGGAGCAAATGCAGCGGTACGCCGACGCCCTGGCCACCTATGACGATGCTCTGGGCATCGGGCCAGAAAACTGCGCTTTCTGGGTGAGGCGCGGCAAGGTGTTGAGTGCAATGCAGCGGTACACCGAGGCTTTGGCTAACTTTGACAGGGCGATTCAACTTATGCCCGGTCAGTACGAAGCTTGGTTGAGACGCGGCGAACTGCTGGAATTGTTACAGCGGTATAAAGAGGCTGTCAGCTCTTATTCGATCGCGATCGAAATTAAGCCGGACTGCCAGGAAGCGATTCAGAGTTACCAGCGGGTGATCGGTATGCTGGCAGGATGATTAACAGCGTGCGCGACAATCCCAGAAATGTTAGAATAGTAAGTGGGAACCTGACGGATGCTGACCGGGCAGGTGCCGGTATGACGAAGGCCAGCAGGGTAAAAAGTAGGTGGGCGCGAGAAGAAACCAGAAGCGTAGAAGCCCGTTTTCGTGGGAGTGAGCGGGTTTATTGGAACTGCTCAAAATCAGGTTAGTGGATCTGCTAGGCAACTGCGACAACAGCACTCCTGTCCAAACCCAGAAAATTTTGGCACACGATTGGATAATGAGCCACTTTCCAGACTTTTCTAGCCACGGCTATCAAGTCATTCAGGAACTGGGACGCAACCGTGAAGGCGGTCGTATTACCTACCAGGCGATTGACATGGCTTGTGACCGGCAGGTTGTAATTAAACAGTTCTGCTTCACAGAAGCCGGTGCCAGCTGGGCGGGCTTTAAAGCGTATCAGCGCGAGATTCAAATTCTCAGAGAGCTAAATCACCCAGGTATTCCCAGCTACCTGAACTCGTTTGAAACCGCATCAGGGTTTTGCCTGGTGCAGGAATATAAATCGGCTTTTTCTCTCGCAGACCGGCACAGTTTCGATCCGGATGAAATCAAGCACATTGCTGTGTCAGTCTTAGAAATTTTGGGGGCTCTGCAAAATCGCATTCCGCCAGTGATTCACCGGGATATTAAACCAGAGAATATCTTGCTGTCAGAGGGCGACTGCAAGGGAAGCCCCCAAGTTTACCTGGTGGATTTTGGTTTGGCCCGGATTAGTAGCGGGGGAGTTGCCACCTGCAGCGGAGCCGCCGGCACCTTGGGGTTCATGCCGCCAGAACAGCTATTCAACCGCCAGCTAACAACGGCGTCAGACCTCTACAGTTTAGGGGCGACGCTGATTTGCATCCTCACCGGCACCCCATCGGGGGATATCGGCAATTTAATTAACGATACCTGTGGCTTTAATTTCAAACATCTACTCCCCAAACTAAACCGGCGTTTTGTTAACTGGCTGGAAAAAATGGTAGCTCCCAGCGCTAAAGCTCGCTATTCTGATGCGGCGACAGCACTGGAAGCGCTCCAGCCGATTGAGGTGATTCGCTCTCGATACTGTTCTTTTACCTGGCTGCAACTGGTCAAGTCGGTAGCAATCGCCGGCGCAGTGTCCGTCGTCTGCGCGATTTTCGGGATTTTGCCATCTGTGCGAATCGATTTGCGACCCCCTTCCACGCTGAGTTTGCCGGCACCTACCCTGCCACCGGCTCCTAAAGCTGACGCGGCTGAATGGCTGAAACGAGGGGATTTGCTTCGGGACAAGCAGCGCTACTCTGAAGCTTTGGCGGCTTATAACCAGGCGCTTAAAGTTAACGGCAGTTATGCGGAAGCTTGGTATGGCCGGTGCTATGCGCTGAGTAATTTGCAGCGCCCCCAAGAAGCGCTTTCCGCCTGTGACAAGGCGTTAAACCTGAAGCCAAATTATGCGGAAGCTTGGCAGCGGCGCGGCTTCGCGCTTGATGACTTGGAACGCTATTCTGATGCGCTCCAAGCTTACGACAAAGCGCTGCAAATCAAGCAGGATTACGATACGGCATGGCATAACCGGGGCTTCACGCTGCAAAAATTAGGCCGCTCTCAGGAAGCGCTCGCCTCTTATAACAAGTCGCTGCAATTCGACCCAAAGGATGCCGTCACTTGGCAGGAACGAGGCTGGCTGTTAGATGATTTGCAGCGTTATGAGGAAGCGATCGCCTCCTTTGACAAGGCGCTCGCTCTCAATCCGAAGTGCGAGACTGCTTGGCGGAACCGGGGCTTGACGCTGCGGAAATTAGGTCGCTATGAGGAAGCGCTCGTTTCTTATAACAAGTCGCTAGAACTCGACCCAACCGACCCTATTACCTGGCATAACCGAGGGGAGGTTTTAGAGCAATTGCAGCGCCCAGAAGAGGCGGCTGTTTCTTATAACAAAGCGCTTCAATTCAAGGGGGAATATCAATTGGCGCTTCAGCTCCAAAAGCGGAACATTAGTGGGAGCAAATCCTTAAAGGAAAAGCTCAATCCTTAAAAATGTTTCCCCGGAGTGGAATCGGGGCGGGTTTATCGATATCTCGGCTGCGCTGCTCCACACAGTAGGGTGCGTTCCGCGATTTTCTGCATCATGTATAAAGTAATAGGTGACGCGGAACGCACCCTACCCCCTGATGGAGCAATAGTAGGGTGCTTCCAGAGGGAGCATCCCATATATGGAGTAATCGAAGACGGGGAACGCACCCTACCTCTGGCGGGGACAGAGCGGTTAATGGCATAATTTTGTCAATCCTTCAGTGATACAGATCACGCCAAGTCAAAGAATTTATCACAGATTAAGGCGCAGTAGAATCACAGAGACAATCTGGGGTTGAGTGGATGATGAATGTGGCGAAGAAGTTTTGGGTTACAGGTTTTCCGTTAAGGTCAGCTAGGCAAAGGGACAAGAACACGCTTGGAAATCCCTTAAACAGTCAGAAAAGTGCGGGTTCAGCACTCCCAGATGTCAAGGAATGGATATCTGAGCATAACTTCACGGTCAGTCTTTTTTTAGCCGTGAAGACAATGAAACAGGTGCTGGCTGAAGCGGTTTCGGGAGAAGAGCACTACTGCTTCTCCACTCCTGAGGGGAAATTGGTGCTAACGCCTAAAGCGAAGGATGTTTTGAGATCCCACTGTCTGGACGATCACTGGGAGTATTTTCAAAATTACCTGCTGGCGTCAGAGGGTTGTTAGGAAAACGTGGGGTGCGCACCGGCGCACCCTATTGCGTCTGGGGAGCGCAGACCTTTTGGTTTCTGGGATAAGGCCATGTTATGTTTAATTATGTCGGCCTGCTTATAATATTACGCTTTTATGTCCCAGAAGCCCTACGATTTACTCCTCCGCGAGTGCCGGCTGCTCACCTGCTCGCTGGTTGATATTGCCATTAAAGATGGCTTGATTGCGGCGATTGCACCCCAGATCGGCGAGCCGGCTGATATGGAAATCTGTGTTGGGGGAAAGCTGGCTAGCCCCCCGTTTGTGGAGTCGCACATTCATCTGGATTCGGCTTTGAGTGCCGGTGAGCCCCGACTGAATGCCAGCGGCACGCTGTTTGAAGGGATTGAAATTTGGGGGGAGCGCAAACAAAGTTTAAGCTTGACAGATGTCAAAAAACGTGCTAAAGAAACCCTGAAGCTGCAAGCGTCTCAAGGGGTTTTGTTTGTTCGCACTCATGCGGATGTGAGCGAACCGAGCCTGACGGCGCTGCAAGGTTTGCTGGAAGTGCGGGAGGAAGTTAAAGACTGGATTGCAGTGCAAGTGGTGGCGTTTCCTCAAGATGGGATTTATGGCAAACCCGAGAATGAGGCGCTGCTGGAAGAAGCTCTGGAAATGGGGGCGGATGCGGTTGGCGGCATTCCCCATTATGAATTCACGAGGGAAGATGGGGTGCGTTCGGTTCACCGCATCTTTGAATTAGCGGAAAAATATGACAGGCTGATTGATATCCACTGCGATGAAATTGACGACGATCAGTCGCGGTTTTTGGAAGTTGTGGCGGCTTGTGCGATTCGCACCGGCATGGGGGCGCGAGTCACTGCCAGTCACACTACTGCGTTTGGATCTTATAACAGCGCCTACGCTTACAAATTAATGGGGCTGTTGGAGCGATCGCAAATCAATTTTATTGCCAATCCTCTGATTAATATTACGCTGCAGGGGCGGACGGACACTTATCCGAAACGCCGGGGGGTAACGCGGGTGAAGGAGTTGTGGCAGCGGGGGCTGAATGTATCGTTGGGGCACGATTGCGTGCGAGATCCGTGGTACAGTTTGGGCACCGGCAATATGCTGGATGTGGCTTATATGGCGGTGCATGTTTGCCAGATGACCGGCACAGCGGAAATTAATGCGTGTTATGATATGGTGACGAGTCACGGCGCTGGCACGCTGCAGCTGGAGAATTACGGAATTGAGGTGGGGAAACCGGCTTCTTTGATTGTTTTGGATGCGGAGAGCCGGTATGATGCTATTCGCCGCCGCCCGACGGTTCGTTATGCGATTTCGCGGGGGAAGCTGTTAGTTGAGACGGAGGTGCCGGTGACGAAGTGGCGCTAAGTCACAAGAAACCGGGTTTCTTCTGGTAGAGAAGCGAAAAAATTCGGCTATACTAGAGAAGAAACCCGGTTTCTGGCCCCGGGCGTGAACTCACAAGAAACCGGGTTTCTTCTGGTACTATACGAGAAAAGAAACCCGGTTTCTGGCCCCCCGATCGTGAAGTCAGAATAAACCGGGTTTCTTCTGGT
>CAZJNL010000034.1:6510-13469 GCA_964546515.1 uncultured Oscillatoria sp. | reverse complement strand
ATCGACAACGACATTCTCAGCAAAGACATTCTCTATTACTTGGGGAATTTTTCTCCTTCTGAGGCCACATCCGTCATCCAAAGCTTAACAGAACGAGCGCAGTTTTACTTGGAACCGGCGCTGATCGATGAATTAGTGCGAGATTTGGCCGGCCCTCAGGGGGAAGTGCGCCCGATTGAATTGCAGGTGGCGGGATCGCAACTGCAAGCGGAAAACATCTCGACGCTGGCCGAGTACCAGAAACAGGGGCCCAAGCAAAAACTGGTGGAGCGATTTTTGGAGCAAGTCGTCACAGACTGCGGCCCGGAAAATGAGCGGGCCGCCCGATTGGTCTTGTACTTGCTAACCGATGATAACGACACGCGCCCCCTGAAGACTCGCGCGGAATTGGCGGCGGATTTGGCCTCTTTGCAAGAAGCCAAAAAGTTGGATTTAGTTCTAGAGATATTAGAAAAATCTGGGCTGGTCTTTCGCTGGAAGGAAATGCCGGCGGAGCTGTACCAGCTGGTTCACGACTATCTAGCAGCGTTCATCCGCCAGCAGCAAAAATTAGACCGAGCAATTGAATGGGAAAAGCTCCAAGAACAGAACAAGCGGAACCAAGACCAGATTAAGCAACTGAACCTAGTCATGGAAGCGCAAGAAAAACAAAGGCAAGCCGAAGAGCGGCTCAACCGCATTCGCAAATGGCAATTCCGAGCTGTAGTTGCCGCAGTAATTTTGCTGGCCAGCTTTGCTGTCTTAACCGAAAATTCCCGGATAGAGGCGCTGAAGTCCGCCTCCAAGGCTCTGCTGCTCTCGATTGACAACGATCAGCTCGGGGTATTGGAAACCAGTGTCGATATAGGGATAAACTTTAATAAGACTTCCGCCTCGACCGGCGCGAAAAATGAGATAGCGGGACGCCTCAGGCAAGCCGTTTCCAGAGTGCAAGAGCGCAACCGCTTAGAAGGGCACACGCAGAATGTCTTGGGCGTCAGTTTCAGCCCTGACGGAAAAACGATCGCTTCGGCTTCTGGGGACAAAACCATCAAACTGTGGCGTTCTGACGGCAGCTTGCTCAAAACCTTAACAGGGCATAAAGGCGCAGTCACGAGCGTGAGTTTCAGCCCCAGCGGGCAGCTGATTGCTTCCGGCAGTGCGGACAAGACGGTCAAACTCTGGAGAAAAGACGGGAACCTGGTAAGAACCCTCCAAGGACATGATGATTTGGTGTTGGCTGTCAATTTCAGCCCCGACGGGAAAACCATTGCCTCTGCTTCTGGGGACAGCACCATCAAACTCTGGAGTTTGGAGGGACGCTTGCTAGCCACCTTTAAGGGGCATGAGGATGAGGTTGTGGATGTGAGTTTCAGCCCTCAAGGCAGTACCCTCGCCTCTGCCAGTCTCGACGGCACTGTCAAACTCTGGAGCTTGAAGGGCAAAGTCCTCAAAACCTTCACAGGGCATACTGAAGGCGTCTATAAGGTGAGCTTTAGTCCTGACGGGAAAACGATTGCCTCGGCTTCTGCGGACAACACCGTCAGGCTCTGGAATTTGGAGGGTAAATTGCTCAATACTTTCAAAGGGCACAGTGACTGGGTTCTGGATGTGAGTTTCAGCCCCGATGGCCAGACCCTGGCCTCGGTTAGCCGCGACCGCACTGTCAAAATCTGGAGCTTGGACGGCGGTTTACTTAAAACTTTCCGGGGGCACCAGGGCTTTATTTGGGGCGTGAGTTTCAGCCCCGACGGAAAAACAATTGCCACCGCCAGCGAGGACCACACCGTTAAACTCTGGAGCCCGGATAGCACTCCTTTACCCAAAACTCTCTCGCACAGCGACTGGGTTTATGGCGTCAGTTTCAGCCCGGATGGAAAAGCGATTGCCTCTGCTAGTTATGACAAAACCGTCAAACTCTGGGACAAAGACGGTCGTCTGCTACTCACTATCCCGCACAAGGTGGCTGTTATAAGTGTCAGTTTCAGCCCTGACGGCCAGATTTTAGCCTCCGCCAGTGGGAACAGCGTCCTACTCTGGCGCTCTGACGGTGTTCTGCTGAAATCTCTCTCACACAGCGACAGTGTCAGTAGTGTCAGCTTCAGCCGCACCGGCATTTTAGCCTCCGCCAGTGACGACAAAACGGTTAAACTTTGGCGCACTGACGGCACTCTCCTGCACACGCTGTCTCACGGCAGCAAAGTCAATAGCGTCAGTTTCAGCCCGGATGGGCAGATTTTAGCCTCCGCTAGTGATGACAAAACGGTAAAACTCTGGCGCACTGACGGCACTCTGCTGCGCACTCTCCCGCACGGTGATAAAGTGAAGAGTGTCAGTTTCAGCCCCGACGGCGAGCTGATCGCCTCTGCCGGTGCGGACAAGACTGTCAAACTCTGGCGCACTGACGGCACTCTGCTGAGCACTCTCCCGCACACTGACAGCGTAATTAGCGTCAGTTTCAGCCCGAAAGGCGAGATCCTTGCTTCAGCCAGTAGCGACAAGAAGGTGAGAGTCTGGCGCACTGATGGCACTTTAGTCGCTACTCTGGAGCAAGAGGATGTTGTCAATAATCTCAGTTTTAGCCCGGACGGTCAAACTCTTGCTTTAGCCAGCAAGGACAAAACTGTGATTTTCTGGCGCGTGGATAATTTGGATCTGGACAGTCTGGTACGGCGCGGTTGCAATTGGCTGCGCGACTATTTGCAGAATAAGTCTGGTGATGGCAATCTCTGTAAGGGGATTGGGGAGGGGAGATAGTTTTTTATTTGAACCGCCATAGACGCGAAGCGCGGCTTCCCACAGGGTAGGACGCCAAGGAAGAGGGGAAGGGAGAGACAGCTGCTACTGGGCGGCTTTCTCTCTGATTTGTCTCATTTATGAGAGGCTTTGTTGCGCGTATGTGTTCTCAATATGCTGCTGGATTTGGCTGCGTTTCTCCTCAAGCCAATCTAAGGCTGTTTCAAGCTGTGGGTGTGTTGAGAGCGGGTTTAGAAGCTGCGCCATGTAAACAACTAGCACATCGTTTTTGCTCAAATACCGTCGGTGGGCGTTAAACCGGCCCACTTGACTGGCTGTATTCCTGGCTGCTGACTCCAAAGCATTTGCCAGACTGTCTTTTAGCTCTAGCCTGTCTCTCTTCCTGCAAACAATTATAACATCAATATCGATTGGATATTTGGCTTGGGTTTTCGGTGTCGCCACAGACATTTCCGACTTGATAGGGTGGGTGGCGACAATCGCAAAACCAGCCCTGACTAAAGCGCTTAAAATCGCACGCCATCCATCTGTTTTTGAGTGATGATAGGTAAAAACCATCAACCCCTCTGGCTTCAGAACGCGGTGACATTCAGAAAACACCCCTTGCAGCCGGTCAGCAAAAACTAAAGCGTCACCGCACTGGACTTCATTCGGGTTACGAGTTGTGTCATTGCAGGACACGCTATCTTGAATTAAATAGCGCTGCCAAACGTAGAAAAAATCTGCTAACTCTGAGTAATGAACATTGTCGAAGAAAGGGGGATCTGTGATAACAGCATCGATGCTCTCTGTAGGGATTTCTGTGACGGCTGAATCTCCGCAGGAAAGATAAACGGGCTTAGCCTCACTCAGCTCACAAAAATGATTGGCGATTTCAGTGCCGGTGGCGGGCGAGAGGCCATAAATTTTTTCTGCCTCTATTTTTCCTTTTCTCTGCCTGGGTTTTATTTCAAAGGGTTTTTCACCGTAATCTACAGCCCTAAGGATGCGGCTTTCAAAAAGGGTTGAAAATGAACCTGAGCTTTTCGGTGTGCCCCAGAGATTGGCTTCTAGGGGAGTGCGCTCAGGCTTCAGAATGTGATGAGAAAACATGTGCCGCACTGCGCCGGTGCCCTCTCCTTTGTATGAGGCAAACAAGTTATTGAATTCAAGGCATCCGGAGAACAGGCATGCGAACACATCCCGCACATTTGTATCCTCAATCTGCCGTATCTGTTCCGCCAATACACTCAGGCACAATAGCTGCCGGTCATTAAACATTTCATGCCAGTAACGGTAACAGTAATTAAGCGCCTGGTCTGTATTGTAACCCGGCTTTATGGCAACAAACGGGTAAGCATTTTCGCGGACGCTCAGTTCTGTCTTTGCCTTTTCATAAAGGTTTATGTCCCATTCGTTAATAGGTAAATACTGCTTTGAACCGTCTTTAAGCAGCACCAACTTAGCGTACATCCGGTGTTCTGGCGGCTGGTTAAGTTCTTTAACTGCTTTAACAATCGAGAAGGTATGGGCGCAATGCTTGCAAGTCGCTTTCTGACCTCTGACTGGTGCCACCCGCGGGTTAAAAACGGACTTGCAGCTTTCACAAGTTACGCTTTTTGCTGCGCAGTGAATTGCGCTGATATTTCCGCATTCTGGGCAGACAGCCTGAGCTTCCGGAAACCTATTTGGGTAGGCGTGTTTTGCAAAGATATATGATGAAAACAGGTCAACCGGATGCCGGCACGCAGGGCAAGGCAGCCATTTCACCCAAAAATAGTAAAGAACTGCAGCCATCTCACCGCTGTCTAGGAGAGTCGTGTAACAGCTTTGAATCCGGGATGCTACAGATTTTCGGAGAGTTTCAAAGGTTTCTATAAGGCGCTGCCGGTCTTTCTTGATTAAAGCATTTTTGACCGTAAAATAAGCGACCGGATTAAGATCGCGTCCAATGGCTGTTGCGCCCAGTTTGATGGCTTCCCCAACAGTCGTGCCGCTTCCCATGAAGGGGTCAAAAACTTTGACTCCCTTGAGGGTTGCCGGTTTATAAAACAAGCTAAGGATATCAGAACCTTCAGGAGTAAAGGTAGAAAGAATGATGGCGCGGAATACGGATCCCAGTCTTCTGGCCCACCATTTATGTATATAATAGAGGGGTCTGTTGATTTCCTTGCGCCAGCTTTCCAGTTCAGCAATTTCACTCAGCTTTTCAAAGGGAAAGCTATCCTCTTCTATCGCTTTTCTCTGGCAGGAATCACTTTCTATTATGGAAACTGCTGGAGAGAAATTGAGATACAGTGCGAGCTGCATCCCTGACTCTGACTCTTTTTTTCTTTTCATCGCTTAATAACCAATCTGTATCATTTGCGCAGGCTCCAAAGAAGTCAGGCAAGATGGGCGAGATGGGCAGCAGCCCCCACCTTTTAGATTATAGATAGAGTTGAGCTGAACGCTGTATTCGACAGGCACTTACTGGCAAATAAAAGGCTGGCTTGAATATCTTCCGCACAAAGACCTTCGTACTCTTCCAGGATTTCTGCAACAATTGCGCCATGCGCGAGCGAGGATGTTCAAGATATACTCAACGCTCAAACGGGTTCCTCTAATCACAGGTTTTCCTGCCATCAGTTTCGGATTGAGGACAATTCGAGCCAGCAATTGTTGAGCTGTCATAGCTTTCAGATTTGCCAAAATCGTCCTTTCTAGTTTAGCGCAGTTGGGCCGGCACTGCCGGCCACAACCTTACGATACCTAAAACTGCTCGCCCTAAGCCTTAAACTTCTCGGCAATCCGCTTCATCGCTTCTTCCACATTCTCGCGGCTGTTAAACGCGGAAATGCGGAAATACCCCTCACCGGCAGCCCCAAAACCAGACCCGGGCGTTCCCACCACATTGCAGCTGTGCAGCAACTTATCAAAGAAATCCCAACTCGACAAACCGTTGGGCGTTTTCACCCACACATAAGGCGCATTAACACCACCATACACCGCCAAACCGGCAGCTGTCAACTTCTCCCGGATAATTTTAGCATTTTCCAGATAAAAACTCACCAGCGTCTTGACTTGCGCCCGCCCTTCTTCAGAGTACACCGCTTCAGCAGCCCGCTGCACGATATAAGACACCCCATTGAACTTGGTAGACTGGCGGCGGTTCCACAACTTCCACAGTTCCACATCCGAACCGTCAGAAGCTTTTGCCGTCAGCGTCTTCGGCACAACCGTGAAGGCGCAGCGAGTGCCGGTAAACCCTGCAGTCTTGGAGAACGAGCGAAACTCAATCGCACAATCCCGCGCCCCTTCAATCTCGTAAATAGAATGGGGAATGTCTGGCTCAGTAATGAACGCTTCGTAAGCCGCATCGAAGAAAATGATAGAGCCATTCGCTTTGGCATAATCCACCCACGCCTTCAGGTGTTCCTTCGTCGCGGTTGCTCCCGTGGGGTTATTAGGAAAGCACAGATAAATCAAATCGACTTTCTGGGTGGGAAGAGAAGCTGTGAAGTTGTTCTCCGCCGTCACCGGCAGATAAACCAAGCCCTCAAACTCGCCCTTTTCACTGGCAGAACCCGTATGCCCCGCCATCACGTTCGTATCCACATAAACCGGATAAACCGGATCGGTAACGGCGATAGTGTTATCATCCCCAAAAATGTCGAGAATGTTGCCGGTGTCGCACTTAGAACCGTCGGAGATAAAAATTTCCGAAGCCTCAATCTCGCACCCCCGCGCCTGGAAGTCGTGAGCCGCAATTTTCTCCCGCAACCAGGCGTAGCCTTGCTCTGGGCCATAGCCTTTAAACGTAGCGCGGTCGCCCATTTCTTCCACCGCTTTAATCATAGCCACACGGCAGGCTTCTGGCAAGGGTTCGGTGACATCGCCAATGCCCAGCCGAATAATTTTGGCCTCAGGATTTGCCTCTGCGAAGGCGCTCACCCGTCGCGCAATTTCAGGAAACAGGTAGCCGGCTTTCAGCTTTAGGTAGTTCTCGTTAATCGTTGCCATGTTGAATCGTCACGAACGCCGTAAAATAGCTTATCTCAAATCGGGTGCGAGCGAGTTCCCGTGTTCTCGGGGGACAGCTCCCGCGCCAAAAACCCTTGCCTTGCGTTTTGTCCGATCGGCTGCGGTTTAAGCCGCCTAGCTTCTAAGGTGCTGCGCACCCCACAGTTCGAGCAAGGGAGCTCCACCCTTCGAGCAAGGGAGCTCCACCCTTCGAGCAAGGGAGCTCCACCCTTCGAGCAAGG
>CAZJNL010000034.1:2142-6410 GCA_964546515.1 uncultured Oscillatoria sp. | reverse complement strand
GAGCTCCACCCTTCGAGCATGTAGAGACGCGACATGTCGCGTCTCTACAAGTGCCGGCACCCTTGCTCCACCGTTCGAGCCGGTTTCATTTTTTGGCCAGTTCAGCAACCGCTGCAGCCAGCTGCGCCGGCTCCACCGACTTAGTGATGTGCTTCTGAAAGCCGGCTGAAATTATCTGCCTCTTGCAACGCCGCCGACTTTTGTACGCGGTACAGAAAACCCGACCTTTAGTTTTTATCCAGCGTATGTTACCATCAAGCAAGACAAGGCGAAATTCGGCTTCGCAGTCCGCCCCCTCCGACAAACGCGCGTCGGTCAAGTAATCCTAGAAACCGGGTTTCTCTGGGGACTGACAGCGGAATTAACGTTCGGGCAAATCAACCCGGTTTTTTCACTGCCAGCTTCTCTCGAACTGGTGCGAGTCGCTGTCCTTGTTTCCCGAAAATAGCTACAGCAAAGCCCGGTGTTTGGCTCCTGACATGGCTCGCCGTCATCCTTTTAAACATAGATATTATCACGTTCCCTTTATAAATGCGTGCGGATGCCTGTAAACTTTTCTTAAGGAGAGCCGGCACGCCTGGAAGTGCGCCCCCCGTGCCTCCCCGCACGGGAGCGTCCCAAGGCATGCAAAAATATTAGAACCGGGTAAGAGGGGGTTCAGAGTTTCTTTGGGTGCGTTCCCGACGCACCGCCAACTACTTCGGCGGAGTCGTTTCAAAGCGTCACGCCACCTAATTCGATTTTTTCTAATTTAGAAATACGCCCATAAAATTGCTGTTCAGTTACCAACGCCTTCCCTAAAGAAGGCATTAAGAAGTGTGCCAGTCAAATGTTAAATAAATTTTTCTCAACTTTTCTTCTCAGCTGCCTGCTAGTCGTTTCAGTGCAAGCAACTCTGGACTGTTTTCCAGCACCAGCCCAGCAGAACACAGCGCCCGCCCTCCCTGAGGCCGAGGCAATTTCGCGTTCTACATGGGAAACTGCCTGCTTGCAGGTGCCGGCATCCATTGCCACCACAGCGCCTCCAGAAGCCTCTTCCCGACACAAAATTGCGGAATTTTCCTCTTCCCCTTCTTTTCAACTCCCCCCTCCCCCCCATTGGGGAAGGGGGGCAGGGGGATTGACGGCTGACACCGGCACACCGGATAAAAAAGCTGCATTTGGGGGATTGACGGCTGACACCGGCACACCGGATAGAAAAGCTGCATTTGGGGGATTGACGGCTGACACCGGCACACCGGATAAAAAAGCTGCATTTGGACTGACGGCTGACACCGGCACACCGGATAAAAAAGCTGCATTTGGGGGACTGACGGCTGACACCGGCACACCGGATAGAAAAGCTGCATTTGGACTGATGGCTGACACCGGCACACCGGATAGAAAAGCTGCAGATGCCACCCCCCAAATGGTGGGCGACACCCTGCATCAAGGAATGCTCAATCAAGCTACGGCATACATCCAGGAACTAAAAGGAAGAGAATTTTCGCAATATATTGGGGAAAAAGTCCCTCAGACCTCAAGAACGCCGGAAAGCATCCAAAAAACCCTCAGCGATCTCGCCCGCCAAACCGGGAAAAAGCCGGCTGTTATCTATGCCTTCGCACTGCCCGACGCACTGGAGTTAGTGCTGTTCACCCCAGAGGCAGAGCCTGAAAGCCTGAGCGTGCCGGCGGCTAACAAAACAACTTTGCTCGCCGCCGTTAAAGAGTTCCGAAATCAAATCACAAACCCCTCGCTGCGGAACAGCAACAGCTATTTAGCCCCCGCGAAGCAACTCTACGAGTGGCTGGTTGCGCCATTTGAAGCCAAGCTGCAAGCGCAAGGCACCGACACGCTGCTATTTGCGATGGATGTGGGTTTGCGAAGCCTGCCGGTGGCTGCCCTGCACGACGGCCAAAAGTTTCTGGTAGAAAAGTACGCTGTTGGGATGATTCCCTGCTTCAGTTTGACCGACACTCGCTACGTTTCCCTTAAGAACGCTCCAGTCTTGGCAATGGGGGCGTCGCAATTTTCCCAGCTTGCGCCATTGCCGGCAGTGCCGGTGGAAATTCAGACGATTGCCGGCAAGCTGTGGCGGGGGAAAGCGTTTCTCAACAAAGACTTCACCCTGGACAATCTCAACGCTGAGCGCCAAAACACGCTCTATCCAATTGTTCACCTAGCCACCCATGCCGAATTCCTGCCCGGACGACCGGCCAACTCCTACATTCAGCTGTGGGACAGCAAACTGCGCCTCGAACAGGTCAAACAGCTGCGGTTGAGTGACCCAAAAGTGGAATTGCTGGTGCTGAGCGCCTGTCGCACAGCACTGGGAGATCCGCAGGCGGAGTTGGGCTTTGCCGGTTTGGCAATCTACAGCGGAGCCAAGTCTGCCCTGGCGAGTCTGTGGTACGTCAGCGATGAAGGCACCCTCGGACTGATGACCGAGTTTTACCGGCAGCTAAAGGGTGCGCCCATTAAAGCTGAAGCCCTCAGGGAGGCGCAGGTGGCCATGCTGCGGGGGGAAGTGCGCCTGGAAAGCGGCATCTTGACCGGCTCTACCGGCGGAGTGCCCCTACCGCCAGAACTGGCACGAATTGGCGATCGGACTCTCTGGCACCCCTACTACTGGGCCGGCTTCGTTATGATTGGCAGCCCTTGGTGAGTGGAAGCTGGTTTCTCACCCCCTGCGGGAGCCCAGCAACCGGGTTGATTGTGGCATAGGGCCTTAAATATGAGTTCCGACCGCAATAGAAACCCGGTTTCTCACCGACTGCGGGCTGCCAGAAACCGGGTTGATTGTGGCATACTGAAAACATGAGTTCCCCCAGCAATAGAAACCCGGTTTCTCCCCCCGTGAGGAATCCCAGCAACCGGGTTGATTGTTTTGGTCCTTAAATATGAGTTTCCCCAGCAATAGAAACGTATCCCGATCGATCTCTGTGGAAACCTACTTAAAGTATGCCGAAGCCGTTGGCCTGCAGGCCAAGCAGCAGTGCCGGCTATTCCGGTTGCCTAAAGCTCTCGGGAGCGGGGCGACAGAAATTTTAGATTTTAAATGGCGAATTTTTAGTAAAATATAAAATTGAAAATCCAAAATGGGTTCGCCTTTAACCCCCAGTAGGTTGCGGAGGAAAATGGGACAATGGCTCTCAAAGACGAGTGGCAAGAGCAGCGCACACAGCGCCAGCAAGAAATAACTCAGCGCCAGCAACAAGTTCGCCACAACTTAGCCGAACAGCGAACAGAACGCAGCCGATGTCGGCAACTCGCCCTTGCGGCGCAGAACAAAGGCAAACTGAGTCCAGTTGGGGATGGTGTTCCCCCAGAGGGTGAAATCCGCGCTCTAGACGCGAAAAACCGGCTCTCGCTCGCCAAGCAGTTTTACCCGAAATTAAAAAAGCACACGCAGGCATTTTTGTCAAGCACCGGCAGCGAGCGTCAAGCCAGAGCCAGACAGCTCGCCGCACGGCTAGATCAATATGTGCGCGAGCTGCAGCAGCAAACTAGGCAGTTTTTAGCGCTGACTGCCACAGAAAAATCCCAGATGCGCTCATCGCTCGCCAAAGAGTTGTGCGACTTTCACAAAACACTGATTGTAACCGTTGCCCAACTGCGCCAGTCGATTCAGTCTCAGCAGCGATTGACTGGGGAAAAGCTGGCAGACGATTTGGCTACTTATATAGAGTCGCTGCGCTCAGACATGCGAAACTTCCTGCAACAATTGAAATTGGCAAGAGCAGAGCGCTCCCAAAAGCTACAGCAATCCTTCCAGCAAAACCGAGCCAAACGCACCGCATCGGTGCGGGCCCTATTCCAGCGCTTTGCCAGCTTTCGGGCGCAATTGCGGGAGTATCGCGCCAGTCTGCGGCAGTCGGTGTGGGGCGCTGCCACACCCCAGCCAGAAGCAGCCGCCAGCCCCACCACCGCAATGGCACCGGCAGCACCCGAGCCGGTAACGCCTCCCCACGAGCAAGAAGTTTACGATTATATCCAGCAGAGTAAGGTTGTTCGTCTGGCGGACATTGAGACAGCTTTGGCGCTCAACCGCGTGCAGGCGGTGGACACGCTGAACTCTCTTCTGGCAAAAGGTTTGATTGTTCAGGGCGACCGCACTTACACTGTCTCTCAGGAAGTCAGCCAGTAGGCGCTTTCAGCCGTTATGCAAGGGCGAACAATCGTTCTGCAAGGGCGAACAATCGTTCTGCAAGGGCGAACAATCGTTCTGCAGGGGCGAACAATCGTTCTGCAGGGGCGAACAATCGTTCTGCAGGGGCGAACAATCG
>CAZJNL010000034.1:0-2042 GCA_964546515.1 uncultured Oscillatoria sp. | reverse complement strand
TTCTGCAGGGGCTTTCAGCCGGCTCGCCCCCACTCACTCTCAAATCTAAAATCTCAATCTAAAATCGATATGTCCACTGTGCTGCAAGTGCGTCGCAAAGGGTTTGTTAACACACCGGCAGTTGAGCGAATAGCGGTGCGCTCCCTGCGCTATCTGCAATCTGGTTTCTCTGTCCACCTGCGCGGACCGGCAGGCACCGGCAAAACCACCCTGGCGCTGCATTTAGCAGAGTTGCTGGGGCGTCCGGTTCTGCTGGTGTTTGGCGATGACGAGCTGAAAACCTCCGACCTGATTGGCAAAGATGCCGGTTACAGCCGCAAAAAAGTCGTCGATAACTTTATTCACACCGTTGTCAAAATCGAGGACGAACTCAAACACAACTGGATCGATTCCCGACTCACCCTGGCCGCCAAGGAAGGGTACACCCTAGTTTACGACGAGTTCAACCGCTCTCGCCCAGAAATGAATAACGTCCTGCTCTCGGCGCTGGAAGAGAAACTCCTCGTTCTCCCCCCCAGCGGGAACCGCTCAGAATACATCCGCGTTCACCCGGATTTCCGCGCTATTTTCACCTCAAATCCAGAAGAGTACAGCGGCGTGCACAGCGCTCAGGACGCTTTGATGGACAGGGTGGTGACCGTCAATATGCCGGAACCGGACGAAAAGACGCAAACCGAGATTTTGGTGCAAAAAACCGGCATCGATCGCAAGAACGCCCTTTCGATTGTTCAGCTGGTGAAAGCGTTTCGACTCAAAGCCAGCACCGAAAAGTCTTCTGGCTTGCGGTCTTGTTTGACCCTTGCCAAAGTGTGCCACGACCACGCAATTTCGGTGACAGCAGACAGTGAGGATTTCCGGGATATTTGTGCGGACGTGCTGCTGTCTCGCACTTCCTTGAGTGCAGGTGTTGCCATAAAAATTCTATCAGAAGTTTTGCACAAGAGGTTCTCCGGGCATTTGAGAGAAAAAGCAGTTGCCGGTGCGAATGGCCATTCCCCCCTGCGGGAGAGCGCAGCAGTTGCAGAACCGCCAATCGCCTCTAGAAACGGAAGAGAATCGCTCACCTCCCCCGGTGCGGTCGTTTCTTGCGAGCGGGAAGTTTACGCCTATTTGCGGCAGAAAGGGGGAGGGAAGATTTCTGAGATAGAGGGGGCTTTGGGGATAAATCGGGTACAGACTGCGGACGCCCTGCGATCGCTGATAAAAAAGGGCGCAGTCATCCAGCGGTCGGATCGCAGTTTTGCGGTTAAGGAAGAAAATAAATCGTGACTGCACACTGAGGGCAGTGAAAACCGGCCCTCTGTCGGGGGGATGGCGAGCGCGGGCGGCGTCCCTTACTGTCAAACTATTGTAGCTCCCGAATTGAGCCGGTATCAAAAACAAAAGTCGCTCCCGGACTTGATATAATTCAAGTAGCAGGGGCGCTAGCAGGTTAACAGTTTGCAAGCACAAGTGCGTGCGCTTAAAGTCGGGGCGAACGGCGGTTCGCCCCTGCGGTGCGGGCAAGCCGGCAGCAGCTGAGCCGTCAAAGGGATTTTACAAGTGAGATTAGGGATGAATCTAGAATCTAAAATCGATTCCTCGGCACCCCTGTTAAATAGCTCGGAGCCAAACTCGAACATCTGCAAGTGCGCCTACTGCGAGGGCACCGGCTTTCGACCGTTTCGGGATCGTGTCCGCCCTCTCGACTTGCTCCGTATGTGACGGGCGCAGAGTTCACCGGCTCTTTTTTCCCACCGTCCGCTGCGCCTACTGTCGGGGCACAGGGGTTTCCCCGATTGGTGCCTGGAATCCCTGTCTCGCCTGTGGCGGTAAGGGATTCCATTTCCAGCCGCGCTTGTTGGATGAGAGCAAGAGTCGCCCCCAACTGTGCCCCGACTGCGCCGGCACCGGCACGAAGCGAACCAACGGTTTCTATTGCTATCCCTGTCGCGGTACAGGGCTGAAGCGATTGTTTTAGATTTTACTGGCTGCTGGGCAATGCTTGACCCTCACCCCCCTAACCCCAGACGCGATTCGGCGTTCTACAAGAGCGGGAGAGG
>CAZJNL010000033.1:0-13856 GCA_964546515.1 uncultured Oscillatoria sp. | reverse complement strand
ATTTGTCAACCAGGAGATGGCAAACAGCCTCACTGACCTCCGGATCTCGATTTAATATTTTATCCGGCATGCGGTCACTTAGCCATTCTTCAAAGCTAAGACTCGCCAGTGCGTTCAGATAGGTTTGCCACTGCTCGGCTTCTCCTGTCACCCGCTCGCTAATCTCTCTCGCCCGCTCGAAATGTTCTGGTTCAAGGTCTACGGTTTCAGACAACCACACCCTCAAATCCGTTGAATCTACCGGAAAAAACACCATAACCCCATTCCTCATGTTCTTTTTTCAAAATAAAGCCGAAGTTGCTGGGCGTACAAGCTGTTGATCGACCGGCTCTTCCCCCCCCGGATTTCTTCTGCAGCTTCTTGGAAGATTTCTCCATCCGCAAAAGCTTCGATTTGCTCCGCCAGGGTTTTCAGATAGTCCGGTTCAGGGGGAATCTTGGTCAGACCCATACCTTGAGCCTTTTCTAACGTCCTGTCGAGAAATTGCTGCACAGTCCGCTCCCGCACCTTGTTGAGAAGGTCCCCCGGATTCAACACCCGCCTGGCTTGATCCCAACTTGTCATTCCCAACAGGGGAGCAATCTCCCTAAGAGACATGCCCTGACCGTAATAGAGTTGCAAACCAGGAAGGAAGTTTGCTGCTATAGTAGCATACCTTTTGCTTTTTTGCAAGTGGGTGAGGCGAGAGGCAATCTCTCGCTCTATTGCTTGGGCCAAAGCTAACTTGAGTTGCTCGTGCAAGAACTCCTGAAGTTCCCGCTGTTCGACATGTTCGACATCTAGTTTACTAAGGGAATCGTGAGGTAAATCCGGTCTCGGTGCGGAATCTCCCGTCTCTGGGTCGTATATTTCCAGAGGTTCCCTGTGGCTCCAGATGTCATACTGTCGCAGCTGGGTTGCTACCTGTTTTAGTTCTTTTAGCAACTCCACCGGCGTGCTGGTGGCGACGCCGCGTTCCTGCAATCCGGATAGCATTTCTTTAAGCTGAGCGGCTGAAGGATCGGGACATCTCCTCGCTCCCTTTTTCTGCTGGCGTCTGTCCCTACGGTAGACGGCGTGAAAGATTTCGGCGAGGTGGCGCTGGCGCACAGAGAGAAGTTCCAGCTGTTTGGGTCTGGCTCTATTAAGGAGCGCCCAGTCGCTAAGATGTTTAAAGCCAAAGTTCGATAAAAAATCTTTGATCTCTTGATTTTGTTTGGTTAGCAAGTAGGCCCAGTTGGCCAAGCTCATGCTGGATTTGGAGTCCTGCTTAAAGGTTCGCAAAATCTCAACGGTAAAGAATTTATAAGCCGCTGGCTTCGCTTCACCACTGTCATCCAGAATGAGTTGAGTTTTCCCCTCCCTGTCCAGGAGGATGAGACTTTGACCGTCGTCATTGAGGACAAAGGGCAGCAAATCCCGGTAGCTGAAGGATTTTCCCACACTGAAGAGGTCGGCGATTTTTTTGCAGGCTTTGAGGATGGGGTAAGACACTCTGCACCGCAGGCTAAGTCCAGCTAGAGCGCGAGTTGTGGCGTCAGCAGAAGACTTCTTGGCGTGAAAATAGGAGAGCAGGGCGGCTTGAATCTCCTTATCCCGATGATGAGTGTGCTGGTTCGAGAGCGCCTGTTTTGCCTCTCTTTGCAGAAATTGTTTCTGAAAGAACTCCTGTGCCGCTGGGACTGCACAGTATTCGTATCCATCCCTTTCACTGGCCAGACTGATTCGGTAGATGTTCCCGTACCTGGATGGCGCTTCCATAACCACTGCGATGACCTCACGTTGGCTGAGCTGCTCGTCTACTTGTATCAAAGAAATAGGTGCGCGTGTTTTGAGCTTATGCAGTTCCGGAGCCGCCACCCCAGTGCAGCGGGCAGAAATCCAAGACCGGCCTGCCAGTGTGGCCCGCCGAAGCGAAACGAATCAGCGACAAACAGCTGGCACAACTGCTCAAAGCAACTCTCAAAGACTGGAAGCTCTCCTGAACTCCAGCGACATTCAGACTCTGATAACCCAGTTAAAGACCTCTACACACTAAGAATCGATCTCGTCACCACGGATGAGACGACGGCTGTCCAAGCATGTAAACGAATCGGCTCCACTCTACCATTAGACCGGCAAAAGCGGGGCGTCCTGAGTTTCAGTGCATCTACCACTGCAAATTAGGTTTAACGGTAATTGCTAGCTGGGAAATTGTCAAGGGGGGTTGGTTCAGTATCCTGGTGAGTTGCTCAAACGCGCCGGGTTTAGCTCTGTTGCCCAGATAGGTCGTGGTTCAGGGAAGTGCTGGCCCCTTTATGGCGTCAGACCAAGTTCCCCAGAGATGACAGCCTGAATAGTAGTGGAGCAGTTCAAGGATGTGGCCGCCCCACCAGCGAGAAAGCCCTGTGGTCTAGCGGGCCGGGACATCTTGGACATGGGACGGCGCAAGTTCTGCCCCCCACACTTTGCCGGCGGGCACTGGGGCCTGCCGGCGAAAATCCTTGCTGTGTAAAGCTTTTGGGCTGCTTGTCACCCCAAAAGCCGGCGATAGTTCTCCCATTTGCATTTCCAAACTGCATAAGTTGATTTCAGTTCCCCCTATTAGGACGCAGGAGGAGGACAAACAAGCTTAACCTCCTGTTCAACAAGACCTCGCCATGCCGGAGACTGTATGAAAAAACTGCTTTCTTCAATCCTAATTGTAGGCAGCCTGACCGCTAGCAGCCAGCTCTTGGCCAACCAACCAGCCTCAGCCAGCGCTGGCAACGAATTAGACAGCACTATTACGGCACTCCAATTGCTAGTTGCTGCTCCATGTTTGAAGCCAAATAAGCTGCCTATTAGCCAGGGAGGTTTCCGAGATATGCTGGAAGCCCTTGGCCAGCGTGAAACAGGACTTCCACCAGGAGATCCCAATCAGTACACAATAGAAAACTCGCTGGGTTTCATTGGAAAATACCAATTTGGAGAAGCTCTGCTGATTGACCTGGGCTACTACAGAGCCGATGTTTACTATAATGGAGGCAAAAATGGCGTCGATAAGAATTACTGGCGGGGTGCGTGGACAGGAAAAAATGGGGCCTATAGCAAAGAAGATTTTCGGAATAACCCTCAAATTCAAGAAACAGCGATCCGTGAGGCTTTCCGCCTGAATGTTGAGATTATAAAACGGTCTCTTGGCCAGCAAGGAAAGTCCCTAAATAATTATTTGGGCAGCACCAAGACATTGCAGGGCCAACAAATCCAAATTACTCTGTCAGGTATTTTAGCCGGCGCACACCTGCGCGGCCCTTATGGGGTGGCCAATCTTCTGCTCAAAGACGAAGTAGATTGCGATGAGTTTGGCACTTCTATTCTACAGTATATGTATGAATTTAGCGGCTTTAATGTGACTGAAGCCGATTTTTCAAACTCCCGATTATAATCGATTTCCTGTACCGATTCAGCCTGGTATAGAAGGGGCAGTAATGCCCTTTATAACATTGCCCAGAGTCAATTGGGTGATGGGAGCCGCTGGGGCGAGATCAAGGACGCAAGCGGTAACCCATTCACAGATGAGTCGGCAAAATATGTCCGTCCGGGTGATGTAATCCAGCTTCCCTAGTGGCAGTTCCTGGATGAGCGAGTCACTCGCTGAAACCTGAGGGACTCGCTCTGAGAAGCTAGCTCGACTTTATCCAGTCAAGTCGAGCGACAAGGGCGCATCAGTCAACTCCTCCAGCAGGAGAAGGTGAATTTTAATCATGCCGGTCGCTCCAGGCGAGCTATAAAGCAATCGCTGGTGCGGCTTTCTGGACTCTCACAAAATGGATAAAGTCGAGCTTGCAACAATTGCGCACGCCGAGCGAGCCAAATGAGCGAACCGCGAGCAGTTAACCTTCTATTTCAACAGGAGATGTAATTTATGTCTTGTGCAGTCGGCAGTTCACACACCATAAAGTCGGGAGATACGCTTTATCTCATTGCCCAGCAAAAGTTGGGTGATGGGAACCGCTGGCGTGAAATCCTCAAACCAGATGGCACCCGATTCACAGAACAGGAGGCTGGGAATTTGCATCCCGGTCAGGAAATCTGCGTTCCTGAGAACGGATCTGTCTCTGCGCCACCGGCAAACAGTGGTTTCGCCAATATCGTGTCGCGCTCAACTTACGAGGCCATGTTCCCGCACCGTAACAGCCTGTACAGCTACGACAGCCTGGTGACGGCAGCCCAGAAGTACCCGCAGTTCTGCAACGAGGGGTCGGGCGAACAGCGCAAACGCGAGGCTGCTGCCTTCCTAGCCAACATTGCCCACGAGACGACGGGAGGCTGGGACGCTGCCCCTGATGGGCGTTACGCCTGGGGTTTGTATTATGTCGAAGAGGTGGGCTGCGAGAATGGTGGCTGCACCCAGTACTGCGATGCGACGAACACCCGCTATCCGTGCGTACCGGGACGCACCTATCACGGTCGCGGACCGATGCAGCTGTCGTGGAATTACAACTACGGCGCGGCGGGCGAAGCTCTAGGCGTAGATCTGCTCTCCAACCCCGACCTGGTTAAGTCGGATGGCGCGGTCGCCTTCCAAACCGCCCTGTGGTTCTGGATGACTCCCCAGCCACCCAAACCTTCTTGCCACGCCGCTATCACCGGCAGCTTTTCGCCCTCCCCCAACGATGTCAACCAAGGGCGCGTGCCCGGGTTTGGCATGACTGTCAACATTATCAACGGCGGCATCGAATGCAGCAAGCCCACGCCTCCCCAAGTCGAGGACAGGGTAGGCTTCTACCGGCGCTTTACCGAGATGTTGGGTGTGAGCGCCGGCGAGAGCCTCTACTGCGACCGCATGGCGCACTACTGACGCTCACGGCACCCAGAGGCGGCGGCTGTATTGCCAAAAAAATTCCACAGAGCTGTCCTGTCTAAAAAGTGCGTAAGTTGATTCCACCCCCACCTATTAAGAAAGCAGCAGGAAAGCAAATAAGCGATTGCCACCTGTAAAACTCAACTCAATCTCTCAAAGGAGAGCATCATGCCCGCAGTGCAAACTACAGGCCAAACCTATACCGTACAATCTGGTGACACCCTATTTTTGATTGCCCAGAAACTTTACGGCGATGGCAATAAGTGGCCTGGAATTTACGAGGCTAATAAGGAGACGATTGGCCCCGACCCTACGCAGATACAGCCAGGAATGGTACTTGTTATTCCTTCACAAAATCAGCCCACTCCTGGCCCCTCTCCCCAATTAAATCTAGAAGCTACATTTTACAGCCGGGAAGAAACACAAGGTCATCCGCCGGCGACAGGCGTGCATGGGGTTACATTGCAAGAAGCGCTTGCAGGTCAAGGGCGTCTGCAGTGTGCGGTAGACCCAAACGTTATCCCCCTCCTAAAAGAGTTCACCCTCATACTTTGGGATGGCCGGCAGGTTGCCGCAAAAGCTCTAGATGTAGGGACGTCGATTAAAGGCAATAGGATTGACATCTTTGTTAATACAAACGACGAGGCTATCAATCTAGGGAGAAAGCCGGTGACGGCAATTCTTTAATTTCCGGGTTGAGGGGCTGAGATTCTGTGAATCGATGCGCCCTCATCCGATCGCCGGCTCTCCCTTAGTGAACCCCCGCGTTCTTGGCTAAAATGCCAGACCAGGATTTCCAGCCAATCAGCCCGGCAAGAGCAAAAACTGCGTAAGTCGATTTCACTCGCACTTATTAAGAAGGCAGGGGGGAAGGCAAATCACCGATTCCCTCCAGCCAAAAGAGAAACTCACCCCATTAAGGAGTTCAACTAATGTCGGAAGAGGTTAGGCTTTCTGTCTTCACCAGCCAACTCCTCGAACTCACTAACCTAGAGCGCCGTAAAGCCGGTTTACCGCCACTGAAATTAAATCCCCAATTGACAGCAGCGGCACAGGCGCATAGCGAGGACATGGCACTGAACGATTCTTTCGGTCACGAAGGCTCGGATGGATCGTCGCCATTCGACCGCATTGAAAGGGCGGGCTATCAATACTCCTATGCGGCAGAGAACGTTGCCGCTGGGCAACCCACACCAGAAAAGGCAATGGCGAGCTGGATAAACGAGGTTCCTCCCAATGATGGGCACCGCCGAAATATCCTCAATCCTAACTATCGGGAGATTGGTATTGGTTATTACTTTCTAGCCAACGATCCGGGCAATGTCAAATACAAGCACTACTGGACACAGGATTTTGGCACGCCCCTCTGACGCCGGCTTGTAAGAAGTCCGTCAGAATTTGGGGGTCGAACCGGCCCTAACTAGAGTTGGGTGCGTCACCGCTAGAGCCATCACACTAACATCAACCTAAATGGAGTCTAAAAATGAGCGCAGTTTCTAGCAGCCAAGTCAAAGAGAAACTCTTTCAAGTAGGCGACTACACGATTTGGAAATATTCCGGGCAGAGTGCCTTCTTCTTTAAAGCCGGCATGAAAATCGATGCTGATGGGGCACCTGCGGCTTACCATCCCGATGATAAAGGTTTAGATGACCTAGAAAATGCCGGTGATCCAGGGGATTGGTGGGCGCTTGTAACTGATACGGGTGAGCCTGATGGCGAGCCTATTATTCAAGGAGATGATGACCCCGCACCAGGCTATTACATCTCTAGGACAGCGCTTGAGGATGAAACGAAAGACCGAACCGATCCGCGCCGCTACGTCGATGCTACGAAAATTCCCTACATCGTTCTCCCTGAAAATGAGAATGAAAAGTTCCTGAAAAAGGCCAAAGTCAAGTTAGGCGATTTCGCTGCAGTTTACAGCGGAGAGAACGGCAAGCTTGCCTTCGCAATCTTCGCAGATACCGGCTTGTCTTACGCTGGTGGTGTCGAAGAATGGCGGTTCGGCGAGGGTTCGATCGCTCTGGCGAAAGCTCTGGGCATTCCCTCCAGTCCCAAGACAGGGGGAACTGACGGAGGTGTGCTCTACATAGTATTTCCTGGATCGGGAAATGGCAAACCCCGGTCACTGGAAGAAATCCGCAGCGAAGCGAAGAAGCATTTCGACCAGTGGGGCGGAATGGAGCGGGCTAAAGCTTGTTTCGACGATCTGTAACTCAGAGGGCACAAATAAACTGAACATCTAGAAACCATCTAGAAACCAGGTTTCTTTAAGAAACCTGGTTTCTGGGAATGGAGCCGGCTAAAGCCTCTCCTGCGCGGAGAGGGGTCTAGCTGAGACTGCCGGCTCTTTCCCCTCCCCCAACGATGCGAAGCTGGGTTGCGTGCCGGCAGCCGGCAAAACTGATAAACTCAGAACACAGAGTTTAGGGGAATAGTTGCCATGCAAACTGAGGGAATCTTTGGCGAATTGCCGGAGATCGAAACTGACCGGCTGCTGCTGCGAAAAATGCGCCCCGATGATGCGGCGGACTTGTTTGAATATGCCTGCGATCCAGCTGTCGCAAAATTCACCACCTGGAGGGCGCATGAGTCTATTGAATATAGCAAGTTATTCCTGCGTGCGGTGATGGAGGAGTACAGCAAACATGAGCCGTCTTCTTGGGGAATAGAGGAAAAAGCTGAGCGGAAGCTGATCGGCACCTGTGGGTTTGCGGATTGGAGTCCTGCTGACTTTCGTGGGGAAATTGGCTACGCCCTCTCCAGGAAATACTGGGGAAAATGATATATGACTGAGGCAGTCCGGGCGGTGATTGCCTTTGGCTTTCGCACTTTGCAGCTGAATCGCATTGAAGCCAGATGCGAGATTAAAAATATTGCTTCCGCCCGCGTCATGGAAAAAGCTGGCATGAAATTTGAAGGCATCTTGCGACAGCACGCATTTTACAAGGGTGCCTTTCGCAATTTTAAAATGTACTCCATTCTCAGAAAGGAATGGGTGGAGTGAGGCGCAATCTAATCTGCCCCATAAAAAAACCCCGTTCCCACGGGGTTTACTCTTAGGGATTCACCGGCTCTTCCGGCAGTGTTACTCGCCCTACAGATTAGGCGGCAGAATCACCTTATCGATGACGTGGATGACGCCGTTGCTGGCTTCGATGTCCGCCGCAGTCACATTTGCCTGATTCACCATCACCTTGCCGGCATCAAGTTTCACCATAACGGGGCTGCCTTCAACCGTCGCCACGTCTCCAGACTGGAGGCTGCTGGACTTGACCGCACCTGGAACCACATGGTAGGTCAAAATCTTGACCAGTTTGTCTTTGTTCTCCGGCTTTAATAACTTTTCCAAAGTGCCCTTTGGCAAAGCGGCAAACGCTTCATCCGTGGGCGCAAAAACGGTGAAGGGGCCTTTTCCTGCCAGGGTGTCCACTAAACCGGCAGCTTGCAGAGCAGCTGTGAGCGTCTTGAATGAGTCATTCTTACTAGCGATATCTACAATGCTAGGGCTGGTCGCCGCTGCTGCAGGACCGGCTACCTCAACCTCGACGGCGGAGGTGGGGGACGCAGGCTTGCTAGCGCTGTCACAGGACTTCGCTGAAACTGGCATGCTGAGCAAGACAGTGGCACCGGCAACTGCCACAAGGCCAGCTAGCTTTCCGCCCCAGATTTTAAGATTCTGTACCTTCATAGCTTTCCGGTCTTCCTTGGCTGGATTTTTACAAACTGTAAACTTATGTTTCATTTTATATGATTTCCTGCCGTTGGGGGACTGGAAACCGTGCCGGGAAATTTTCCCCCCTGCTTGAGTACAAATACTTAGGCTGCCGGAGCGAACCCTTGTGCGGTTCTGATTCGGATCGAGTAGGGGCTGACTCATGGGGCGTGCCGGTGCGATCCGCCGGCACCCCTACCACCTACCACCTAACACATAACACCTAACACCGTGCGGGCTTTCGCCGAAGCGCGTCAAAGTACCGTTGGCGCTGCTGCAGCGTCAGGTTCTTCCTTGAGGCAGATGGAACCCTATGGGCAAATTGATAGGGTAGCAATAGAAACCAATACAGTTCACATTGAAAGTGCGGACGCCCGATTTATCTTTTGAGGGCAAAATTATCAAAAGCAAGGAGAGAAAGCCATGTGGGACATTATTGCTTGGATTGTCTTAGGTCTGATTGCTGGCGCAATTGCTAAAGCCATCTATCCAGGGACCCAAGGTGGCGGTATGCTTGCCACCATCATTTTGGGTATTTTGGGCGCTGTCGTTGGGGGCTGGGTGGGCAGAATGCTGATAGGGACAACCGCCGGCGCTACCGGCGGGGCGCTGACGCTTCCTAGCATTGCTTTGGCGGTGCTGGGTGCGATGATTGTCCTTTTCTTGTGGGGTTTGTTTACTCGCCACGCCGCCTGAAGTGCAAAATTGTCCGCTCTGCGGATTAGGATTTTTCACTCTCCCCCAGCCAGAGCGCTGGGGGAGTCTTGCGCTTTAGAATATGGAGGTAAAAGCAATGCCCTGGAGCGAAAAGGACTATCCTGCCGCGATGAAGAACCTCACCGAGGAGGTGAGGGACAAGGCCCTTGAGATAGCAAATGCTTTACTCGAAGAGAAGCATTACGATGAAAGTAAGGCTATTCCTATAGCTATCGCTCAAGCTGAGGAATGGGCCAGCCGGCGCGGCAAGCGCGTTAAACAGCGAGACTATACGGATTGATGCTATTTTCTAAAAAGTCAGCGTTCTGCGGCAACCTCAACAAGCTTAAGGAGATAGAAAATGCTGGAACTGTATCAATCTGAACTGTCCCCGTACAGCGAGAAAGTGCGGCTGATGCTGGACTACAAAGGGCTGGCGTACCGGAAAATTGAAGTGACACCGGGAGTGGGACAGCTTGAAGTGTACCGGCTCTCCGGTCAGCCCCAAGTGCCGGTGCTCAAAGATGGTAATGTAATTGTAGCCGATTCTACAGAAATCGCCAAATATCTAGACCGGCAGTATCCAGACCGACCGCTGATTCCCGCCGGTGACAAACAGCGGGGGCTGTGCCTGCTCATGGAAGAATGGGCGGATGAGTCGATTGGGGCGAAAAGTCAGAAGCTGCTGTTTTCCGCCCTCAGCTCTGACGGGAGCTTCCGCAGCGCCCTCTTGCCACCGGCAACCCCTGATTTCCTCAGAACCCTCGTGGAAGCAGTTCCGGGGGACCTGCTCAAGGCGCTCGGTACGGGCATCGGCGCGGGACCTGACATGGTGAGCGCCGCGATGGAAGCCATCAAGCAAGACTTGGAAGCCCTCTGCTTGCTGCTGCAAGACCGCCCCTATTTGGTGGGAGATCAGCCGACTTTGGCAGATTTTGCCGTAGCTGGGCTGTCGATGTTCCTCAAGTTCCCAGAGGGCCCGTATCTGGATATCCCAGAAAAGCTCAAAGGCAAAGGGGTGCCCGGAATTGCTGACAATTACCTCTACGCATCGTTTTTCTCCTGGCGCGATCGCCTGTACGACCAATATCGCCAACCGCTGACGCCCACCAGCACCACCGGCTCTGTGCCGACTTCGATACAGATAGAATAACCTCCAGTCTCTAGCATCTGCTGCTCAAACCCCACCGGCTGCAAAAGATGCCGGTGGGTTTTGAATTTTAAACCGCCTCCGGAAACTGGTAAGCTGGGTTTTAATCGGCTTATGGTCGTAGGCCCCTTGGGCCGTGCGCTCCCAGCGCCAAGGTCGGCGGAGCCGACAGAACATCGTTCCCAGCTCATGTTGGAAACGAGGAGAAATAGTAGGGTGCGTCTCCGGGAACGCACCCTACCCCTGCAGCACATAAAATCAAAATCGATCGTAAGATCAGCCAGAAGGTTGAGGGATTAGAGCGATGAATCTAGACAAGCCACTGGGCTCAGTTATTCAAGGTTCTCTCAGTGAAGGGTTGGAAGTCCGGCTGCATCCTGATATCTCCGTCGAAGAGATGCGGGTGGGCAAGTTTTTGGTGGTGCAAGGGGTGCGAGCGCAGTTTTTCTGCATGCTCACCGATGTCATCCTGGGAACCTCTAGCCCCCGCATTCTGGCCGATCCCCCCCTCCCCAGCGACACTTTGTTGCAGGAAATTCTCGCGGGAAGCAGCACCTACGGCACCCTGGAACTCGCCCTCATGCTGATGTTCACCCCACCGGAACCGACAAAAGCCCCCCACAACCCCGCCCTGGAGTCGAAAGCGAGCAAAGCGGCAAAATCAAAGCTGGCGTCGTTTGAGGCGCAAACCAGCAGTGACATCGAATTGCTGCCGGTGAAGACAATTCCCAGCCACTTCTCCCAGGTTTATGAAGCCACCGAGGAAGACTTTCGCTGCGTTTTCGGTTGGGAAGACGATCCCTACCGGCGCAACTTCGCCATCGGCAAACCCCTTGACATGGACGTGCCGGTGTGCGTCGATCTCGACCGGTTCGTCGAGCGCAGCAACGGAATATTCGGCAAATCCGGCACCGGCAAATCTTTTCTCACCCGCCTGCTGCTGTCTGGGATTATCCGCAAGCAAGCTGCAGTGAACCTAATTTTTGACATGCACTCCGAGTATGGCTGGGAAGCGGTTTCGGAAGGCAAGCAGTACAGCATTGTTAAGGGTTTGCGCCAGCTTTTTCCCGGTCAAGTTGAAATTTACACCCTCGATCCCATTTCTACAAAAAGTCGCGGCGTGCGCGACGCCCAGGAACTGTTTCTCAGCTACGACCAAATTGAGTTTGAAGATATCGCTCTGGTGCAGCGGGAGTTAAGCATTTCGGACGTGGCTATGGAAAATGCTTTGATTCTGCGCAACGAGTTAGGCGACTCCTGGATTAGTGACCTGCTGCAAATGAGCAGTGAGGAAATTCAGCAATTCTGCGAGACGAAGAAAGGAAACAAGGCTTCGATTGGGGCGCTCCAGCGCAAACTCGCGCGTCTGGAGGAGCTGAAATACATACGCGACAAGGGGTCTAAAAATTTTATCACCCAGATTTTGAAATCCCTGGATGCCGGCAGGCATGTGGTGATTGAGTTTGGCTCGCACGCTGATATGCTATCATACATGATGGTGACTAATATGATTTCCCGGCGCATTCACGCTAGCTATGTGCGAAAGTCAGAGAAGTTCTTGCGCACGAAAAATCCCAACGATCGCCCCCGCCAGCTGGTGATTACTATTGAAGAAGCGCACCGCTTTCTCGACTCCGCTATCGTTCGATCCACGATTTTTGGCACGATCGCCCGCGAGATGCGGAAATATTTTGTTACCCTTTTGATAGTGGATCAGCGCCCTTCGGGAATTGATAATGAGATTATGTCTCAGATTGGCACCCGCATCACCGCTTTGCTCAACGATGAAAAAGACATTGACGCTATTTTCACCGGCGTCTCGGGTGCTGCCGGTTTGCGTTCTGTTTTGGCTAAGCTGGATTCCAAGCAACAAGCACTGATTCTCGGACACGCCGTACCAATGCCGGTGGTGGTGCAAACTCGCCCCTACGACGAAACGTTTTACAGGGAAATTGGCGAGATGGATTGGGAAAATATGCCCACAGAACTTGTGATGGAAGAAGGTGAATCCGCTATGGCGGATCTGGGTTTCTAGTAGGGGCATTGGGCATGGGGCATTGGGCATTGGGCATGGGGCATTGGGCTTAATTATCAAGGTTTCTCTTAAAACCTAACCCCTAACCCCTAACCCCTAACTATTGGGCATGGGGCATGGAAATTTTTGTAGGGGATGGTTCACCCGAAATCTTTGCCAACCATGCAAAATATTAATAAACCCGCCCCTGCCAAACCGGCGCTGTAGGGGCGGGTTTATTTGACATATTTGTTGGGGCATTGGGCATTGGGCATTGGGCAAATATATCGCCCTTGAAAAGAGAGGGCTTTCTCGCCCACCGGCACCCACTTTCCCTCACCCCATGAGAGCCGGTGTCAGCGGGACGCATTGCCTAACCATTTTTTTTACAATCTGTTAAGAGGTCTTAAAATCTGTTAAGAGGTCAAAGATAAAAAATTTGCATCGTCGGGTATCGGGCATCGGGCATGGGGCATGGAGCAAAACAACCAATCCAAAATCCAAAATCCAAAATCCAAAATCCAAAATCCAAAATCCAAAATCCCCATGCCCTGTGACCGGCAAAAAAATCCTGTCGCACTTCTTGACAAAGTTAACAAAGAGAAAGTAGAGTAAGAGAAAAAACACACCAATCTGACGTTCCCTCTGGCCAACTCCCAGATAGATAACCACATTCAAAGCAAGCAAGTGGATAGCCAACACATCCCTCGCTCCTGTTATATCCAAAAAAATTGTAGCTCTGACAGCCAAAATTTCAAAGGCCAATTTAAGGTCAAGGAGATAGGCTAAATGGCGGGATCTATTCCTCCCCCCTCAAAACCCTTATCTATTTCCACTTCCCGCAATTTTAGCGCCGGGCTGAGCACCGATAAAATCAGCCTAGCTGTCACCACAAACCAAACCAACCGCCTATTCCTGATGGGTGTCGCACCCGACGGACAATTAAATTATCGCCGGAGGTAATTTGACAAAGCAATAGCGCTGTGCACCACCGGCAACAGTCTCTATCTCAGCACTCGATACCAGCTGTGGCGCTTGGAAAATGCCGCCACCGGCACTGGGGAATCTTACGACAGAATATACGTCCCCCACTCCGACTGCACAACCGGCAAGCTGGACATCCACAATAGTGCCATAGCAGAGGATTCTCTTGTAGAGACGCGATTTATCGCGTCTCATCCCGGATTGATCGCGTCTCATCCCGGATAAATCGCGTCTCATTCCTCTGTGATAAAGATGCCGGGGAATTTTCCCCCCGCACAGTTGAATTATCGAATACAGGACTCCCTATGCAATTTAATAGCTTCACGATCTCATCAATAGGCTTCACTGGTTCTTACATCAGTTCTCTCGCCTGGGGGAATTACGATAACAATGGGGATTTGGATATCCTGCTGACGGGCGATTCCGGTTCAGGGTACGTCGCCAAAGTGTACCGCAACAACAGCGGAACTTTCTCGCCCACCGGCACCCACTT